>CABUUB010000010.1 GCA_902494625.1 uncultured Collinsella sp. | reverse complement strand
GCCTGCCGTGACCGATATCGTGGTAGCCACGCGCGCCGACGGCTCGCCCGCCATGAGCGAAAAGGCGCTGCTCAAGCTGGCCGCCGCGCTGGAACGCCAGAGCGAACACCCACTGGCCGAGGCGATTATGGCCGAGTGCGAGACGCGCGGAATCGTCGCACGCATGGTCGAGGACTTTGCCGCCGTGCCCGGTCGCGGCGTCACGGCACGAGAGGGGCAAAACGCCATCGCCGCCGGCAACGTTCGTCTGATGAGCGAGCTGGGTATCACCGTGCCCGCAGGACTTGCGGAGCGATTTGCCGCCGAGGGCAAGACGCCGCTGTTCTTTGCCAAAAACGGTGAGCTTGCCGGTATCGTCGCCGTGGCCGACGAGGTTAAGGAGACAAGTGCCGAGGCCGTTACCGCGCTGCGCTCGCTCGGCGTCGACGTGCGTATGCTCACCGGCGACAACCGCGTGACGGCCGAGGCCATCGCCCGCCGCGTGGGACTTACCAGCGAGCAGGTTATCGCCGACGTTCTTCCCGCCGACAAGGAACGCCACGTGCGCGAACTGCAGGATGCGGGCCTCGAGGTCGCCATGGTGGGCGACGGCATCAATGACTCCCCCGCCCTGGCGCGCGCCGATGTGGGCCTTGCCATCGGCACCGGCGCCGATATCGCCAAGGAGGGTGCCGACGTGGTGCTCATGCGCAGTGACCTCATGGACGTTGCGCGGGCCATCGAGCTTTCGCGCGCCACGATTCGCAACATCAAGCAGGACCTGTTCTGGGCGCTGTTCTACAACGGCATCGGCATTCCGCTGGCCGCGGGCGTGTTCTTCCCGCTCACCGGATGGCAGCTCTCGCCGATGTTTGGCGCCGCGGCCATGAGCCTGTCGAGTGTCTGCGTTGTGTCCAATGCTCTGCGCCTGAAATCCTTTAAGCCTAAGACGGCGCATTGATGCACCCGACCTTGCCCCTCAAACCGTCGCTCGCGTACCCAAGTATGCTTCGCTCCTCTTTCGGGGCAATCTCGGGCACCTCAGCGCACCTTTAAGATGACGCTGTTCACGACTAAACTGTCAGATAATCTCAGTCGATAAGGAGTACACCCATGCGATACACAATCAAGACTTCCGGCCTCATGTGCGGCCACTGCGACGCTACTGTCGAGACCGCGCTGCTCAGCGTAGCAGGCGTGACCGATGCCGACGCCGATCACGAGACTCAGACCGTCCAGGTGGAGTGCGCCGACACCGTGACCGCCGAGCAGCTCGCCGCCGCCGTCGAGGGCGCGGGCGAGAAGTTCCACGCCCTGTCTGTGACCGCTGCGTAGCAGACGCTGCCTACTCAATCCTCAGAAGTTGCGGTGAAATAGTTCCTGTTTTAGCGCTTCAAACCTGCAAACAAGAACTATTTCACCGCAACTGACGGGAGCATCCGGAAGATCGACCAGAAACGAGGACCCGCCATGATGGCAGACCACAAATCGGTGACCCGCATGCTCAAGACGGCACGCGGGCAAATCGACGGCATCCTGCGAATGGTGGAGGAGGACCGTTACTGCGTCGACATCTCCACGCAGCTCATGGCCACGCAGGCGCTCATCGCGCGCATTAACGCCGATGTGTTGAAGGCACACATCGAGGGCTGCGTCGCCTCGGCCATCGAATCGGGCGACGAGGAGCTCAAAGCCGCCAAGCTCGCCGAGATCGAACGCGTCGTCGACAAGCTCGCCAAGTAATTGGGGCAGGGGGGGACAGGTACGTTTGCACCACCTTGGTGCAGATTAACCCGTCCCCAATGCACCAAAAGGGGTATAAAGGCGTGCAGCATATCGAACGAAAGGCAATTCGCATGAATGACTTTATGAAGGGTCGCAACGGCGCCGACGAACTCACCATCGTGCTGGGCTTCATAGGAATTATTTTCGCGATGGTCGGATCGATGGCCCGTATCCAGTGGCTCAGCTGGATCGCCATCACCGTAATCGTACTCGGCGTGCTGCGTGGCCTGTCCAAAAACATCGACGCCCGCCGCAAGGAAAATGATGCCTTCGTTGCCGCGACTGCCAACGTCCCCTGCCTGGGCAAGTTCGTCGCCAGCCTGGGCGGTGGAACCGCAGCGGCCAGCACCTCGCGCGCAGCTGGAACGAGCAAGGAAGACTTTGAGCGTGCCAAGCGCACGGCAAAGAAGATGTGGAAGGGCCGCAAGACCACGGCCTACCTCAAGTGCCCCAACTGCGGCCAGATGCTGTCCGTCCCCAAGGGCAAGGGCAAAATCCGCGTCACCTGCCCCAAGTGCCACGCTAAGATGGAAACGCGCTCCTAGCAGCTACACCATAGGAATACTAAAAGCCGAGGCCTCGTGTTGAGACCCCGGCTTTTTGCATGGGGCGACATCATTCGATAAAGCTGTTGCCCCGTCACACCAGCGCCTACGCTACGCCATCGCGAGCGAGCTCCTCTGCCAGGGCTTCTGCCGGCATGGCCATAATCGCGTCGAGCTCGGCGTCCACCTCGGGAATGCGCTTCACCTTGAGCTTGCGCACCAGATCGCCACGGCACATCACATGCATCGGCTCACGCAGAGCGCATAGGTCATCGAGCGGATTCTTGCGCGTCACCAGGATATCGGCGGCCTTGCCGCACTCGATCGTACCAGTCTCGCCGCCCAGCCCCAGCAGCTCGGCATTGACCTGCGTAGCCGTGTGCAGTGCAAAGGCATTGCTCACGCCCACGTACTTGGCAAAATAGACCACCTCACGCCACATGTCGTACTGTGTCACGAACGGGCAGCTCGAGTCCGTGCCCAGGCCCACCTTAACGTCTGCATCCAGTGCGGCACGGGCACTCTCGATAATGCCCGAGCACACAATGTCACCGTTCTTCTTTTGCGTGTCGGTCGAATGGGTCTTTTCCGGATCGAGCAACACAAACGGCAGCGCCGGACTAATCGTGCAGGTCACGCTCGGCGCGCGTCCCTCGAGCTGTGTTCCCGCGGCGCCGCGGTACAGCTCCAGAATCTCAGGCGTCAGCGGAGCGCCGTGCTCAATCGTGTCAACGCCGGCCTCAAGCGCAGCCTTCACACCCTCGGTGCTCTCGACATGAGCCATGACCGGAAGGCCAACCTCGTGCGCCGCCTTGCATGCCGCAGCGGCAACCTCGACCGGCATGCGCAGCACGCCTGGCTCGCCTACTTCGGTCGCATCGAACACGCCACCCGTCACGAACAACTTGATGACATCGGCACCGCGCGCATACAGATCGCGCACCTGTTCGGCGGCCTCGGCAGGGCTGCTGGCAACCTGGGCGAACAAGCCCGCGCCGTGGCCATCCGGCACCGTGACGCCCGTACCCGGTGCCACCGGACGCGGACCCTGATACTTACCGGCATCGATGGCATCGCGCACGGCGATGTCGGCAAACAGCGGGTCGCCTGCACCGCGCACCGTGGTCACGCCGCTTGCCAGCTGCTGCTGAGCGCTGCCCTTGAGGATATGGCGCACGATGGCGCGGCCCACGGGATTGTCGAGCTTCTTCATCAGCGCGCCGGCATCTCCCGCCGAGACCGGTTTGCCCGAACCGCACAGATGCACGTGCATATTGATGAGACCCGGCATGAGATACGCACCTGCCAGGTCGATGACCTCGGCACCTGCAGGTGCTTGCGCCACGGCGCTCGGTCCCATCCAGGTGATGACACCGCGCTCAACGGCCACGGCCATATCGGGCTGCGGCTCCATATGCTCCGAGCCATCCAAGACGGTCGCATTGATAAACAACGTGGGACGATCGGCAGTCGCCATATCGAGCTCCTCCCTCACGATTAACTTGAACATTTGTCCATTATCACCCAGCGCGGCAGAATTGCTGCGGACATATCGGCTAACGGAGAAAGGAGGAGATGCGGGAAACGGAATGCGTTGCAGTCCCACCCCAGCGACATCCGGGAAATGTCTCGATCTGTAACAGTTAGACCGGGTTTTGGCCGTCTGATGTTACAGATTGAGATATTCTCCAGCCCTGTCGTCAAACGTCTAAATCTGTAACAGGTAGACAGGTTTTCGGCCTCTAGATGTTACAGATTGAGACCTTTCAGCAGGCGCCAACCTTCCGTCTCAATCTGTAACAGTTACGAGGCCAAACGGCCCCTTGCTGTTACAGATCGAGACAAACTCGGCAGGAACAACCACATCCGCGTCAGTTGCACCCCTCAGCACCCATACCACTGCCGTCTCCATTCCTCAGCCAAATCGGCCCGTCGCGGAATACCCGCCAGCCTCATCTTCTCAACCAGCTTCCCCGGATTCTTGAGCTCATCAAACGTAAACCGAAGCACCTTGTGTCCGAGCATTGTCAGATGGGACTCCCGCTGACGTTCTGCCACGAATGGGTCGATCGACTCCCGACCCTCGTCGTTCTGCAAGGCATACTTCCCCTTTCCGTCCAGCTCGCCAATCACACACGTTCCGTCCTCGAGCCTCCAAAAATAATCAACGCGAAACACTTGGCTCGGATCGAGCGGATCACGAAACTCCACCTGCAGCTCCGGAACCGGAAAGCCGTACGCAATAAAGAACGCCCGAAAACGAGACTCGCCGCCGTTTTCGGACAGCCCGTCCGCATACGACGCGATCACCCGTGCCCTGCGATACCCGCGCTTGCCTTCACAATCCATACGAAGCCGCTCACAAAAGTCATCGCGCGATACGCCCTTTGCTCGCAATGCAGAATCGGCAATCGCCAGGCCATACGAAAACGGCGCGCGCAGCAGGCAATCCTCTACCGTGCGCCAAAACGGCGTCACCCGCACGCCGGCGACTTGTTCAAGCGCACCCGCCGCCTGCGGACGCAACAGTCGGCATCCTGCACTCAGCGGCACCGAGCAACCTGTCTTAACAAGAAATCGCGGCCCGAGCAGATCATTCGGCACCTCCAGACCCCACAAAAGCGCCGCGTCATAACCCCAAAACGCCCAATCGGGATGAAACTCCGCAAGCCCTCTGATGGTACGTAGTGCTCGCTCCGTCGGCGTCAACGCATCCCAATCATGTTGAAAGCAGAACAGATACGGCTCGGGCTCCGCGATATCATCGGTTTCCACATGACGCCGCAACCACATGAGCTCGGCATTGTCGTGTGTCACAAGCAGCACGCCTTGTTCAGCCGCCTTCGTGAGCCTGGCAAGCATCCTATTCCGCGCCAAGGTGTTACGTGTTGCATGCTTGTGTTTGAAAACGGTATTAGACACTTCCATCACCACCACATCGGACAAATGGACCATCGCCGCCATTGCCGCCGCCGGCAAACGTCTTGATCTGTAACAATTACAGGCACAAGCGGCCGCCAAACGTTACAGATCGAGACATAAAGGCAGAAGGCAAGGCAGGCGACAACCGCCCATCCCCTACTCCCATTCCTGCTCGTAAATATTGAGCGACTTCACGTACCGCCCCTGGGCGCCCATGATGTCGCGGACCAGGCGCAAAAAGAAGCTGATGCACGAGGTGTCGAAACCGTCCTCTAGGTCCTCGGGATGCACCGCGCCCGGCCCGTCGACCGCCGTGTCACTCAGGCGCGCGATGTCATACAGGTAGAGCTGCCCCGCCGTCAGCCAGACATCGTCGACGCACGCGAGTCGCACCGCAATCGCGCCATCGTTCCAGTGCTCCTTTTGCACGATATGTGGGTCGTAGACGTCAAAGCGACGGTCGGTGCGCGTGTCCTTCAGCACGACCATGCCAGTCGCGGAATCCTTGTCCAAAATGCCAAAGCGCGAAAAATACTGCGTGTCACGCACCTGCTTAAGTCGCCCGAGCGAAGCAGGAGAAATTGACGCTGGCGGCTCATCCACATACAGCTCCAACAGCGTCTTGCCGTGGTAATAGGGGCGCTCAAACAGCAGCCAATCGGTAAACGCCATGTTGTAGGCCATGATTTCGTTTTGAGAAGGTTCCTCGCAATAGCTGAGCCACGGATCGACGATAATCTCGAACTGCTCGCGCGCCGGCTCCAGGAATTGAAACTTCCGCAGCATCCAAAAGTGAGCCATGTCGGCAATATCGTTGCCGACGGCTTCAGCCAGCTCTGCTCGGTCAAAAACTTGGTCAGTCATGGCATCCTCCTCAAATTGATGGACCTCAATTTGAGCTTACGAGGAGGGCGAGCAACCAAGGCAAGCGCGGGCAAAATAGGCCTTCGACTGCAAACCAGATGCTAACCAAACACTTGACGGGACACTTGACCGAATAAGCGTACCGCAACAAAATCGCAGGTAGACATAGACGGCCAACCCGCCCTTTTGAGCCAGATGCCCGCAGCCGCCACAGAAAGAGCAGAGTAGCACAATCGCAAACGTCGACGAATGAACACTTGCACGTCGACAAATGACAAAGTCGCCTGCGAACTCGCAAGGAGTGTCCCCGGATGCCGACACATAAGGAACGTCCCCAGCTGCCGGCAGCTGGGGACGTTCCTTATGTGCCGGCCGTTGGGGACAGCCCTTGCCGATTCGATTGTTGAATAACTCCGCGACTACTTTACAGCTCCAGCGCCTCGGCGACTTCGGCTGCGCAGGCCAGGGCATCGGCCATGGCACTCACCACGAGCGAGCTGCCGTTGCGGGCATCGCCCGCCACATACACCGGCGCGGCATCCGCGGCGACGCCATCCGTGCGAGCCGCGAGGTGCGAGCCCTCGGCAGCCATCACCGGCAGCGGACGGCCCGCCGTGGCAACAGGCACGCTCACCGCATCGAACACGCCATGCTCGGGACCCGTAAAGCCGCAGGCGATGAGCACCAGCTGCGCCGGCACCTCGTGCTCGGAGCCCGCGATGCGCTCGGGCTTTCCCGCCGACCAGTCCAAATCGACCACGCGCAGACCCGCAGCCGCACCCTTCTTGTCCAGCAGCACCTCGAGCGTATCCACGCCCCAGGCACGCATCTCGCCACCCATCGCAGCGATAGCCTCCTGCTGGCCGTAGTCGATCTTCTTAACGTTGGGCCACTGCGGCCAGGGGTTGCTCGCCGCGCGCTCATCGGGCGCAGCCGGCAAGAACTCAAACTGGCGCACGCTGCGCGCGCCCTGACGCACGGCGGTACCCACGCAGTCGTTACCGGTATCGCCACCGCCAATGACCACGACGTCCAGGCCGCGCGCGTTCACCGCGGGCTCGCCGCCATCGAGCACCGAGACGGTCGAAGCCGTCAGGTAGTCCACCGCGTACACCACGCCCGGAGCATCCACGTTCGCAGCCGAAAGACCGCGGGGCGCACGAGCGCCGGCAGCCACCACAACGGCGTCAAAGTCATCGAGCTTGGCGGCAACCTTGGGATCGTTCGCATCGGCACCCAGCTCAAACACAATGCCCAGCTCGCGCATGAGCGCCACGCGACGCTCGACCACGGACTTCTCGAGCTTCATGTTGGGAATGCCGTACATGAGCAGACCACCCGGGCGGTCGTCGCGCTCAAACACCGTCACGCGGGCGCCACGACGCGCAAGCTCCCATGCTGCCACCAGACCAGCAGGACCGGAGCCCACCACGGCAACCGTGGGTGCGCCCTCCCCCGCCGGCTCAAAGCGACGCGGACCGCCATTTGCCCACTCATGGTCGCTGATCGCACGCTCATTGTCATGGATCGTCGTGGGCTGGCCATCGACCGAACCCAGGTTGCACGCAGCCTCGCACAGCGCCGGGCACACGCGGCTCGTGAACTCGGGCATGGGCGAGGTGAGCGACAGACGCTCGGCAGCCTCGTCCCAGCGGCCGCGGTACACCAGCTCATTCCACTCGGGAATCAGGTTGTGCAGCGGGCAGCCGCTCGGGCGTGCCTTGCCAAAGCTCGCGCCCATCTGGCAAAACGCCACGCCGCACATCATGCAGCGGCTCGCCTGGGCGCGACGCGCATCGTCATCGAGCTCCACGTACAGCAGATCAAAATCATGGCTGCGCTCCTCCACGGGGCGGAGCTCGTGGGTCACGCGATCGATATCAAGAAAAGCACCGGGCTTACCCATGGCACTTACGCCTCCTTCTTGGTCGAAGCAACAGAGCTGGCAGCGGCGGTCACAGCGCCAACACCGGCGCCACCCGCAACATCAAAGCGAGCGACATCCGCGGCGCTCGCGCGACCGGTCACAATGCCAAACGCCAACTCCTCGGCCTGCGCATGCGTCTTGCCGGCAGCCTCGCCTGCGGCGACAATCGCCAGCACGCGCTCGTACTCGGTCGGAATGACCTTCACAAAGTGCTTGCTCATCGAGTCGAAGCTGTAGAGCAGCTTAATGCCGCGCGGGCTCTGCGTCGCGTCCACGTGCTCCTGGATGAGCTCGCGAACCTGCGCCAGCTCGCCGGCCGTCGGGGCCTTGAGCTCAACGCTCTCGTGGTTCACACGGGCATCGAGCGTGCCGTATTGGTCAAAGACATAGGCCACACCGCCTGTCATGCCGGCGGCAAAATTCTGCCCGACCTCGCCCAGGATGAGCGCCAAACCGCCCGTCATGTACTCGCAGCCATGGTTGCCGCAGCCCTCGACCACCACGGTGGCACCGGAGTTGCGCACGGCAAAACGCTGGCCGGCAAGACCGTTAATGAAGCCGCGGCCGCTCGTGGCACCAAAGAACGCAACGTTGCCCACGATGATGTTCTCGTCGAACTTGTAGGTCGCATGCGGGTTGGGGCGCACTGACACCTCGCCGCCCGAAAGGCCCTTGCCAAAGTAGTCGTTGGCGTCGCCGCACACGTTGAGCGTAATGCCGCGCGGCAGGAAGGCGCCAAAGCTCTGACCGGCCGAGCCATCGCAATCGATGGTAATGGAGCCGGCGGGCAGGCCCTCGGGATGCGCCTTGGTCACCGCGTTGCCCAAGATGGTGCCCACGCAGCGGTTGACGTTGGCGATATCGGCGCGGAAGCGAATCGGACGCAGGTGCGCACGGGCATCGGCCGTATAGGGCACAAACAACGTGGAGTCGAGCGTCTTGTCGAGCTCGCTGTCCGCGGCCATCTGCGGCAGGAAGTGGCGACCGTCGGCGCCCGGAATATGGGCGCCGAACTCGCAGGTCGCGCTCGCCAGCACGGGCGACAGGTCGAGCAGATTTGCTTTGCGGTTGCCCGGGACCTCCATCTGGCGCAAGCACTCGGGGTGGCCGACCATCTCGTCGACGGTGCGGAAACCCAGGCTCGCCATGACCTCGCGCAGCTGCTCGGCAACAAAGAGCATAAAGTGCTCAACGTGCTCGGGCTTGCCGCGGAAGCCGCGACGCAGGCGGCAGTTTTGCGTAGCGATGCCGGCCGGGCAGGTGTCCTGCTGGCAGTCGCGCTGCATGAGGCAACCCATGGAGATGAGCGGCATGGTCGCAAAACCAAACTCCTCGGCACCCAGCAGGCAGGCGACGGCGACATCGGTACCGTCCATGAGCTTGCCGTCGGCCTCGAGCACCACGCGTGAGCGCAGGCCGTTTTGCAGCAGCGTCTGCTGGGCCTCGGCAAGGCCAAGCTCCAGCGGCAGACCCGCATGCCAGATAGAGTCGCGCGCAGCGGCACCCGAGCCGCCGTTGTGGCCGCTGATCAAGATCTTGTCGGCGGCACCCTTGGCCACACCGGTGGCGATGGTGCCGACGCCGGCCTCGCTGACCAGCTTGACCGACACGCGCGCACCGGGGTTGGCGTTCTTAAGGTCAAAGATCAGCTCTGCCAGGTCCTCAATGGAGTAAATATCGTGGTGCGGCGGAGGCGAGATCAGGCCGATGCCGGGCGTGGACTGACGGACCTCGGCGATCCAGGGGTAGACCTTCTTGCCGGGCAGATGGCCACCCTCGCCGGGCTTGGCGCCCTGGGCCATCTTGATCTGAATCTCGAAGGCGCTGCACAGATAGCGGCTCGTCACGCCAAAGCGCGCGCTTGCCACCTGTTTGATGGCGGAGTTCTTGGAGTCACCGTTAGCCAGCGGGGTCTCGCGACGCGGATCCTCACCGCCCTCGCCGGAGTTGGAGCGACCGTGCAGGCGGTTCATGGCGATGGCCATGCACTCGTGCGCCTCTTTGCTGATGGAGCCGTACGACATGGCGCCGGTGTTAAAGCGGCGGACGATGTTGAGCGCGGGCTCCACCTCGTCGAGTGCCACCGGAGTGCGGTCGCTGGCATCAAAGTCGAGCAAGTCGCGCAGGCGCACGGCACGGCCGGTGCGGTGCAGGCGGGCGCTGTACTCCTTAAAGGTGTCGTAACTGTCCTCGCGGCAGGCGGTCTGCAGCAGGTAGACAGTCTGCGGATCGATGAGGTGATCCTCGCCGCCGAACGGGCGCCACTTGGTCAAACCCAGCGTGGGCAGCTGATCGGGTGCCGGGCTCTTAAGGATAGCGAGCGCGGCGTCGTAGCGCTCGTTTTGCTCGCGCTCAACGTCCTCGACACCCATACCGCCCACACGGCTCACCGTGCCGGCGAAGTACGCGTTGACGAACTCCGGCGTAAAGCCCACAGCCTCGAAGATCTGCGCCGAATGGTAGCTCTGCACCGTAGAGATGCCCATCTTGGACATGATGGAAACGATGCCGGCGGTTGCAGCCTTGTTGTAGTTGGCGATGCCCTGCTCGACCGTCACGTCCAGATCGCCGCGTGCCGCCAGATCGCGGATGCACGCATGTGCGTTGTACGGATAGATGCCGCTCGCGGAGTAGCCCACCAGCGCGGCAAAGTCGTGCGGAGACACAGCGTCGCCGCACTCCACCACGATGTCGGCAAAGGTACGCACGCCGGCGCGGATCAGGTGATTGTGCACGCAGCCCACGGCGAGCAGCGACGGCACGGGCACCTCGCCCGCAGCGGCGCGATCGCTCAACACCACGATGTTCACGCCGTCGCGGACCGCAGCCTCAACGTCCTCGGCAAGCTGCTTGAGCGCAGCCTGCAGCGCGCCCTCGCCGGCATCGCGGCGGTACACGGCACGGAAACGGCAGGTCTTAAAGCCCACGCGGTCGATGGCGCAGATGCGGTCGAACTCCTCCTCGCTCAGCAGCGGGCGCTCCAAGCGAACCAGCTGGCAGGCCGTACGGGAGTCCTCGAGCAGGTTGCCGTGGTTGCCCAGGTAGAGCGTGGTCGAAGTTACCATGTGCTCGCGAAGGGCATCGATGGGCGGGTTCGTGACCTGAGCGAACAGCTGATAGAAGTAGTCAAAGAACGAACGCGTCTTCTTGGACAGGCAGGCCAGCGGCGCATCGATGCCCATCGAGGCGAGCGGGGCCTTGCCCTGCTGGGCCATGGGACGCACGACCTCATCGACGTCATCCCAGTGATACCCGAGCTTAGCCATACGCACGGCGGCGGGCACCTCGGCGTCCTCGGCGGGCGTTGCCGCGGCAGGCCTATCGAGCGCGTCGACGGTCAGCGTCTCCTCGGCAATCCAATCACGGTAGGGCTTTTCCTTGGCGTAACGGGCGCGCAGCTCGTCGTTGTAGATGACGCGCCCGCGGGCAAAGTCGACCTCGAGCATCTGGCCCGGCCCCAGACAGCCGCTCGTCAGAATGTTCTCGGGGCTCACCTCGATGGTGCCCACCTCGCTTGCCAGCATAAAGCGACCGTCGCGCGTCACATAGTAGCGGGCGGGACGCAGACCGTTACGGTCGAGGGCGGCGCCCAGGGTGCGACCGTCGGTAAAGGCGATGGCCGCCGGGCCATCCCACGGCTCCATGAGCATGGACTGGTAAGCGTCGTAGGCGCGGCGCTCCTCACTCAGGCTGTCGTTGTGGTCCCACGGCTCGGGCAGCAACATGGACGCGGCACGCGTAAGCGGGCGACCGTTCATGACCAGGAACTCGAGCACATTGTCCAGAATCGCAGAATCGGAACCCTCGCGGTTGATGATGGGCATCACGCGCTCAAGATCGTGCTGCAGCACGGGGCTGTACAGGTTGGGTTCGCGGGCGCGGATCCAGTTGACGTTGCCCTTGAGGGTGTTGATCTCACCGTTGTGGATGATAAAGCGGTTGGGGTGCGCGCGCTCCCAGCTGGGCGTGGTGTTGGTGGAGTAGCGCGAGTGGACGAGCGCTACGGCCGTCTTGACGGCGGCATCGTTGAGATCAATGAAGAAGCGGCGCATCTGCGTGGCGACGAGCATGCCCTTGTACACGATAGTGTGCGAGCTCATGGAGCACACGTAGAAGATCTTGTCTCGCAGGGCGAACTCGGCGTCGGCCTTCTTTTCGATGGTGCGACGGCACACGTACAGGCGACGCTCAAAGGCATCGCCGGCGGGCGTGTCGTCCGGACGGCCCAGGAAGGCCTGCAGGATAGTAGGCATGCAGGCGCGGGCCGTCTCGCCCAGGTCGTGCGGGTCGACCGGCACCTCGCGCCAAAAGAGCAGCGGCACGCCGGCCTCGGCGCAGCCTTCCTCAAACACGCGGCGGGCGTCCTCTACGCCCTTGTCGTCCTGCGGGAAGAACAGCATGGCCACGCCATAGTCGCCCTCTGCCGGCAGAATCTGGCCGCACTTTTGAGCCTCTTTACGGAAAAAGTGATGCGGAACCTGGAACAGGATGCCAGCGCCGTCGCCGGTGTTCTTCTCGAGTCCCGTGCCGCCGCGGTGCTCCAAGTTGACCAGAATGGACAGTGCATCGTCCAGAATCTGGTGATGGCGCTCACCGTTGATATCGGCAAGCGCGCCGATGCCACATGCATCGTGGTCGAATTCGGGGCGATAAAGGCCCTGCTGCTGAGCGGAATCTGCCTGCATCGCGATCCTCCCCTAGATATTTAGACAGTCAGTTGAATAGGCATACTAGGAGCATCGCCGGTCCGTTGTGTTTCCCGCCCGTTTCGAAACAATCGCGTAACGCACGTCCTACGAGTGGGTACCGCCGACTTCAAGGGCGACAACAAGGGCCCCAAGTTCGGCCCGTAAGCTCACCGCTTCAAATATCTCAATCTGTAACAGGAAGACCCAATATCGACGACTAACTGTTACAGATTGAGATGTTTTCGAGAGACGGTTCCGAATGTCTCAATCTGTAACAAGAAGGGCCGGTTTTGGCGGTCAGCTGTTACAGATTGAGATGTTCCATAGGACCATTTCTTCCTGTCTTGATCTGTAACACCTAGACCCAATTTCTATCCCTAGTTGTTACAGATCAAGACATTTCGGCAATCCCCTTTCACCATCCCATTCAAATACGGCAATTTTGTTAGTCTTGGTTAACTTTTTAGCCTAAAACGGGTATCCTTTGCGGCGTCAAGCAAACGGCACGCACACCGTGCCAGATCAAGGAGGCCCCTATGGCGCACCAAGCAGACCAGCAGACGATGCAACTCGTCCTTATCCGTCACGGAGAATCCGAGTGGAACAAGCTCAACCTGTTCACCGGCTGGACCGATGTCGAGCTCACCGACACGGGCCGCGAAGAGGCGACGGCAGGCGGCCGCGCCCTCAAGGAAGCGGGCTTCGACTTTGACATCTGCTACACCTCGCGCCTCAAACGCGCGATCCACACCCTCAACATCGTGCTCGGCCAAATGGATCGCGAGTGGCTGCCCGTCATCAAATCCTGGAAGCTCAACGAGCGCCACTACGGCGCGCTGCAGGGTCTCAACAAGGCCGATGCCGCGGCAGAGCACGGCGACGAGCAGGTGCTCATCTGGCGCCGCTCCTTTGACGTCTGCCCGCCGGCACTCGAGCCGGACGACAGTCGCGACCCCCACATCCAGGAGCAATACCGTGATGTCGCACCCGATCAGCTGCCCTATACCGAGTGCCTCAAGGACACGATCGCCCGCGCTTGGCCTTATTTCGAAGACGAGATTCGCCCCCAGATGCTCGCCGGCAAGCGCGTACTCATCGCCGCACACGGCAACTCCCTGCGCTCACTCGTCATGAAGTTCGAACACCTCACGCCCGAGGAGATCCTCAAGGTCAACATCCCCACCGGCGTGCCTCTCGTCTACACCTTCGACACCGATTTCAACGTCCTCGACAAGCGCTACATCGGCGACCCGGCGACCATCGCCGCCAAGATTGACGCCGTGGCCAATCAGGGCAAAGCGCACAAGTAGCCCCAACCTAAATCCGACGCGTGGCGCCGCACGACCCAAGCGCGGCACCGCGCTGACCCTATGCAGGAACCGACCATGATCAACCATCTCAAACATCATTTTGGCTCCCGACGCACCGGTGGCCACGGAGGCCTAGACATTGCGCGGCATATCGGCCCCGGGCTGCTCGTGACCGTCGGCTTTATCGACCCGGGCAACTGGGCCTCCAATATGGCCGCGGGCTCGCAGTTTGGCTACGCGCTGCTGTGGATCGTCACGCTGTCCACGATTATGCTCATCGCGCTGCAGCACAACGCGGCACACCTGGGTATCGCCACGGGCGCCTGTCTTGCCGAGGCCACGACACGTTACCTCCCCCGCTTCGTTGGGCGCGCGGTGCTCGGCAGTGCCTATCTCGCGACCATCGCCACCGCCATGGCCGAAGTCCTGGGTGGCGCGATTGCCCTTCAAATGCTCTTTGGGCTGCCCGTGCGCGCGGGCTGCGTCATCGTGGCGGCAGTATCGATGGCGATGCTCATGACGAGCTCCTACAAGCGCGCCGAGCGATGGATTATCGCCTTCGTAGGCGTGGTAGGACTCTCGTTTTTGGCCGAGCTTGCGCTGGTCAAGGTCGACTGGCCGCAGGCCGCCGCAAGCTGGATCACACCCAGTATGCCCAGCGGCTCGGCCGCGATTATCGTGAGTGTCCTGGGTGCGGTCGTTATGCCCCACAACCTCTTCCTGCACTCCGAGGTCATCCAATCCATGCACTTCGAAGGCCAAGGCGAGAAAGTTATCGAAGAGCGTCTACGCTACGAGCTCTTCGACACGCTCTTTTCGATGGGCGTGGGCTGGGCAATCAACTCGGCCATGGTCATCCTGGCCGCAACGACCTTCTTTGCGCACGGCATTGTCGTAGACGACCTCGCCGTCGCAGCGGCCACGCTCTCCCCCATCTTAGGCCCGGCGAGCTCGACCATCTTTGCGGTAGCGCTGCTGTTCGCGGGACTATCGAGCAGCGTGACAGCGGGCATGGCGGCGGGAACCATCACCGCGGGCATGTTCGACGAGGAATACGACATCCACGACCGACACTCATCGATCGGCGTTGCGGCCTGTTTCGTAGGCGCAGTGGCGGCGTGCCTAGTCGTCCCGAATCCTTTTGAAGGTCTCATCTGGAGTCAGGCGCTGCTGTCGCTTCAGCTGCCGATTACGGTCTTTGTGCTCATACGACTCACCAGTTCGTCCCGCGTCATGGGCAAATACGCCAACTCGCACCCACTTAACGCGTTGCTCGTAGGGATCGGTGTCGTCGTGACGATTCTCGATGTCGTGTTGTTGACAGGGATGTAATGGGACGGAACACCCACCCAGGCAAACGTCTCGATCTGTAACATCTAGACCCGCTTTTGATGTTTATCTGTTACAGATTGAGATTTTTCCGAGGGACAGCTCCGTTTGTCTCAATCTGTAACACGTAGACCCCGTTTTCACTGCTAGATGTTACAGATTAAGACAAACGGTCGGCCGGACTCACAACAGACAGGATCGGCTAACAGCAGCCGTGATCCCTTGGGGGGCGGAAGAAAAGGGCCCCGGCCGGGATGACCGGCCGGGGCCCTTGGACAGAGCTATATGTTGCTGTAAGTCGTGTGTCTACGAGCTACTCCTCGACGAGCTCAAACTGATCGGGACCGACGCCGCACACCGGGCACACATAATCCTCGGGCAGCTCGGGCGTATCGACCTCAACCTCGTAACCGCAAACGACGCACACGAACTTATACGTCTTCTTCTCCTCAGCCATGATGTTCTCCTCTCGAACGTGACTGGTGATGTACTTCGCTTATTAGTATATGTTCTCAATAAAATAATACAAGTGTTTTTACAACAATTCTAGCCTTGATAGGACGAGGCCTTCGGAGGCGTCTTGCCCTTCAGGACCTTGTGGTAGTAGTCGTAGGTGAGCGGCGTCTCGTCGCTCAGGCGCTCGGCATCCTCGACCTCGCCGATAAACAGCAGATGCGTGCCCACATCTACAGTGTCGATCAAACGGCAGCTAAGCAGGGCCGCCGCGTGCTCGGGCACATAGGGCATGCCCAGTGCCGTCTCGCGGGTCTCGTATTTGGCAAACTTGTCATAATCGCTGCTGGTGCGGAACCCAAAGTTGCCGATGTAGAGCATATCGGCCGTCTGGTCGATTACAGTCAGTGCAAACGCTTTGGCCGATGCGATGACGCCCGAGGTGACGTTGTCTTTGTTCACGGCAACCGAAATGCGCGGCGGCATGGACGTCACCTGCACCGCCGTATTGATGACGCAGCCGGCGCGCAGCCCGTCTGCCGCAGCGCTCACCACGTACAGACCACTCGGCATGGTAAAGAACGCAGTTTTGTCCATAACGATCACTCCCCTAACCCGGGTTGGTACCTTATGGATGTATGTACCCACAAAAAAGGCGGCGCCCACAACGGACGCCGCCTTTGAGACATATGTGTCAAAACAGCAAGCAAGATGAGACGCCCGTAGTTGCGGTGAAATAGGGACTGAATAGCCCCTCAAACAGGCAAAACAGTCCGTATTCCACCGCAACTTACACAGAGCGCTTAGCGGTTACGCTCCTTGAGGGCGCGGTCAATCTCGCGCTGAACATCGCGCTTGGCCATATCCTCGCGCTTGTCGTAAAGCTTCTTACCGCGACCTAGGCCCAGCAGCAGCTTTACACGGCCGTCGGTATTAAAGTAGAGCTCCAACGGCACCAGCGCATAGCCGCGATTACGTAGCTTACCGTCGAGAAAGTCAATCTCCTTGCGGTGCAGCAGCAGACGACGACGGCGATCAGGGTCGCGGTTCCACACGCCACCATGGCTATAAGGGTGAATATGCAGGCCCACGAGCCAGCACTCGCCGCCACGAATCAGTGCAAAGGTGTCGGTGATCTGGCACGCGCGCTCGCGAATCGACTTGACCTCGGTGCCACTCAGCTCAATGCCGCACTCAAAGGTCTCATCGATAAAGTACTCGTGGTGCGCCGAGCGATTCTTGGAGATGAGCTTGCGCTCGCGCTTACTGGGCATTGCCGGCCTCCCTGGCTCCATCGGCGTTTGAGTCCGCGGCGTCGCGCTTTGCCTTGCGCTCAGCATTGAGCTCGGCGTCGCTCTCGCGCACCAGTTTGATAATCGCCGCGCAGGCCTCCTCGCCCACCAAGTCGCGAGCGCGCACCGTCAGGCGCGTCGCCTCCTGCTTGTCGCCGTCGCTTGCAGCATCGGTCGCGCACATAATCAGGCAGATGGCAATCTCGGCCGAAGGCGAGGTCGGCACGCCTTGCAGGGCCAGTTCACCCATCACGTGATCGTCGCTCTCCTCGGCGGCATCCGGATAGGTGGTATGGATCTTGTTGAGCAGGCGCGTCGTGTGTGCATCGTTGGGTGCTAAGCGCAATGCCAGACGCGCGCAACCCACGGCCGCCGAGACGTTCTCGGTCTCAGGCTCAAGGAAATACTGGCCCAAGTTGGCGTAGGCGCGGGCGGCGCACTTGCCGTCGCTCGCACGCTCTAGTACCGAAAACGAAAGCGATGCCCATTCCTGCTTGTCATCGAGTGCGCGGAACAGCTCGGCCAAGTCCAAGCGATAGTTGCAGTTCATGGGGTCCCAACGCACAGCCTGCATCAAGGCATTACGAGCGCTCACATAATCCTGCTGGCGAATGTAGGCAAACGCCATGTCAGAGTACAGGCGGTCAAACGGCACCTCGACCTGCACGAGCTCGCGTGGATCCTTCTCCACGCGGCGATAGGCCAAGCGCTCAAACTTGCTATCGAAGCTAAAGTATTGGCGCTTCTCCTCCGTCTTGCACTCGGCGTCGATATACTCCTCGGCGAGCTCCACCAGGCGCTCCAACAGCGGCGTCGCCGTAGCCAGGTCGCCCTGCGCCAGATAGTTCTCGGCATACGTGATGTCTTGCAAGCTGATGGGCAAATCCATGGCTACTCCTCGATCTGAGCGAAACACGGCAGGCGCCGTATATACGGTCGATACACAAAACCCGGGTCTCTTGCGAGGCCCGGGCGTTCATTTGTGGGTAGCCCGTACCAGATTCGAACTGGTGATCTCCGCCTTGAGAGGGCGGCGTCCTAAACCGCTAGACGAACGGGCCATATGTAGCAAATGCAATGGCTGGGATGGAGGGAGTCGAACCCCCATTGACGGAACCAGAATCCGCTGTCCTGCCATTAGACGACATCCCAATGACTGCATTGCTGCGCTCGGCTGTGCCTTTGCGCAAGAAAGAAATATACGGGAAGTTCCGCCATGACGCAAGCCCCAATTTTGACTTTTTTGAAATTCGGTCAAATTGGCCTAATTTCGTCCAACCCGTGAAGGACCTGTGAAGCCGACCGCTATACACGAAGGGCAAAACGCCGCGAGCGGTAGCCGTCAACCGTTGGCAGATTCTACCGAGAAAACGATAGCACCAGGCAACACAATCGAAGTATCAATGATCGCGTAGATATCGAGGCGCCATGGACGAAGAGCTTGATTACCTATGGGAGACCCTGGGCCTCGAGATCACTGCCGACCTTTGGCCCGAACGGGACAAAATCCATCCCACACTGCGCCCCGCCATCACGGTGATGCAGGCAAACTACCGCCGCGCCTCATTTTTGATCATGCGGACGTCATGGCATGCGGCGCTCCCCGACCTCAAGCGCATCCAGGCAAGCCTCGTCGAGCTGTCCGGCATGCCGACCGTCATATCCGAGACGAACCTGGAGCGGCGGCAGCGCGAGCGCCTGCAGCGGCAACGGATTCCGTTTATCTGCCCCGGCATTCAGGCATACCTGCCCTTTATGGACGAAGAGTACTGGAGCGACACGCCCGACAAGCACGTAAAGATCTACGACCCACACGAATGGGCGCAGCTGAAGGACTGACTGGGGCAGGCCCGCCGGCGGAAAGCGCATCCCAGATTTCAAGCTCAAACTGGTCCCCACTTTCCCGTAGAGCCTCCAACCGGAAACCGCGTCCCAGAATCGGCGCTCGAAACGGGACGCACTTTCCGCAGCCGCTACAGCAACGCCTCGGTCCAAGCCGCTTCCTTAAAGCCGGGGATCGCAAATTCGTCGCCCACCAGCAGCGGGCGCTTAACCAGCATGCCGTCGGTCGCCAGCAGCTCGCAGCATTCCTGGTCCGTCATACCCGCATCCAGGCGCGCTTTCAGACCAAGCTCTCGATATTTCATGCCCGACGAGTTAAAGAAGCGTCGCACCGGCAGCCCCGAACGAGCAATCCAGGTCGCAAGTTCATCGGCCGCGGGATTGTCCGTAACGATATCGCGGTCGATATACTCAACCCCATGTTCGTCCAGCCATGCCTTGGCCTTTTTACAGGTCGAGCACTTGGGATATTCAACAAACAGCACGGTCATGGGAATCCTCCGAATATAGATCGGCCAACGCAGGTGCGCACCATACGAGGCGCCTTAGCATGATGGGCCAATTGTAGCCCACGGGTCGCGCGCTAAACGAACCGTACCCCGAATCCGCGTTTGATGAACGGCAGCAGCTCCATTGCCTCGGGCGTGATATGGCCCGCAACGTTCATGCGCTTGTCACCGGGAAGATCGACCCGCGCAATCTCAAGCTCGCCTTCGTAGCGCCCATAGCCGCTATTGCTCACAGCGATCGACCCCGTCTTTCGCGGCAGGCCGGCACCGGTATCCGTCGGCACGGAATCCGGCTTAAGCGTCGTGCGCGACTCCTGAGACCTAAAGATGAGGGTACTCGAATCGGGCCGGTCGTGATGAATCTGCCCGCGCACATAGGCATAGCCGGGGTCAAGCTCGCATTGCAAATCCACGTATCCGGCGGAAACTTGAGCAAACTGCGCCCAGCCCGCATCGGAAAGATTGGGGTCGCCGACCAACACAATGTCGCAATCAGCGCCATGTGCAAGCTCAAGCATGTTGAGGGCAACCTTTGACACGCGACCGCGCTGCTCCTCAACCGTCGGCAGTCCTTCGAATACCGGCCCGCGAACGTTGGCATCACCCGGCACAAAAGCCATGATTTCGAAGCCAAGCGCCGCAAGACGAAGATTCGTCCGAGCAATGTCTTCCAGAGCTAAACCGGTATAAGGCTTGGGATAAAAATTGTGGCAGGCGGCAAAACGAGTCACATCGGCACCGGCTTCTCGCCACGATGCGATTTCATCAGAACTCACCGTCGATGCATTGACCACAATGTGAAATACACCGGACAACTCCGCGACCCGCTGGGCGCTAAAGCCATAGTCCAAACGAAGGTATTCGAGCCCCAGGTCACGCAGATCCTCGATACGCTCAAGCCCGAGCAAATCGCACGTGCGCGGCCCCACATCGGCAATGAGCGCAATGCCGCGGGCGGAAAGCAGCGACAGCACATGACGGACCTTATCGGCATATGCCGCTCCCCCATCCTCGGGAATATGCAGCGAGGTAAACGCATAGCGCGCACCCGCCGCGGCACCACGCTCAATCGTCCGCTCAATATCCTGCAGAGGGCTGGAAAGATAAATCGAAATACCCGTTTTCACGCTTCAACGCTCCTTTAAAAAAGGCCGGCGGAGCAGTTAGCCCCGCCGGCACAACCATAGCATCAAGAGATCTGCGGCACGTCAAGACGTTCGAATGACATGGCGCGCAGCATCAGGCTACTCGCCAAAAAACTCGTTGATCTTCTGCTCGTCGACGCCAAAGAACCACGTCAGGACAAAGCCGGCGGCATAGGCAAGCAGCATAGCGGCAACGTAGCCGAGCTGCTGGCCAGGAACGACGATCAGCAGGCCAAACAGACCGGAAACGCCCTGAGAAACCGTGCCGATGTGAAGCAGCGCCGCGAGCGCGCCGCCAAATCCGGCACCCAGGCAGGCCGTCACAAACGGACGAACGAGCGGCAGCGTAACGGCATACATCAGAGGCTCGCCCACGCCCAGGATGCCAACGGGGATGGACTCGGCGACATACTTCTTGAGCTTGGCGTTCTTGGTCTTAAAGTACAGCGCCAAACCGGCACCGACCTGGCCGCCGCCAGCCATCATAAGGATGGGCAGCAGGTAATTGATGCCCTTGGTAGCGCCGTCGGGATCGTTGAGCATAGCGTGGATCGGCGTGAGCGCCTGATGCAGGCCGACGGACACCAGCGGCAGGAAGCCTGCCGACAGGATATAGCCGCCCAGGACGCCCAGCTTCTCGAAGATAAAGGTGAGGACGCTAAAGATCGCGGTCGTCAGCCAAGCGCCAACCGGCTGGATGACAAGCATCAGAGCAAAGGCGCCGATGATGAGCACCAGCAGCGGGGACAGGAACGTATCGAGCGCGTTGGGCATGACCTTGCGAATCTGACGCTCCATCCAGGCGAAAAACGCACCAGCGATGAGAGCCGCGATCATGCCGCCCGCTGCGGGGTTGTACTGCGCATTGGTGAGCGGCAGCAGAATGGCAGTGGCAGGATCAGCAGCGCCAGGCGCAAGCAGGGGCATGGCGCTGTTGGCGATACACATCATGCCGGCGATACCGCCCAGCGCAGCGGAGCCACCAAACTCGCGTGCCGCGTTATAGCCCACCAAGATGGGCAGATAGGCGAAGAGGGCCCAACCCATGGAACGAATGCCCTGGTACCACCACTCGCCTGCAAGCGCGCCTGCCGTCGAGACGTTAATGACGTTGCAGATACCGTTGATGAGGCCAGCCGCAATGATGCCGGGAAGCAGGGCGACGAAGACATTGGAAATCTTCTTGAGGAAGGCCTGAACCGGCTTGGACTCGTACTTGGCCTTCTGCGCGGCCTTGTTTGTGGCCGCAGCGTCAACCACGCTCTCATCAGCAACGCCTTTCGCAAGGCCGGTGAGCTCGGAGAACTCCTCGAGCACCTTATTCACCTTGCCCGGACCCAGCACAATCTGCATCGTGTCGTCCTCGACCAGGCCCATCACGCCGTCGAGTGCCTTAATACCCTCCGTGTCGACGTTGCCCGTGTCTTTGACGGTCACGCGCAGGCGCGTCATGCACGCCGCGTTTGCCAGCACGTTGTCTTTACCGCCCAAAAGGTCCAGCAGCTTTTGAGCCAGCTCTCTGTTCGTCATAACTCCTCCTTGTATTGGGTACCTCTTCTTGATGTCATATCTGCTCACGCCGTGCACCTATTGGGCATCGGCGTTGCCCTTCTCATGGCCACTCACCGCAGAACGGACATGGCCGCGCGCCCGCTCGAGAGCCACCGCAGCCTGCTCGACATCGCAGTCCAGCAGCACCGAGACAATAGCGGTCTTTACGTGGCCGCCGGCATCTGCAAGCGCCTGAACAGCGCGCTCGCGCGTGCAGCCGGTCGCCTCCATCACGATGTTCTGGCCGCGCACCACCAACTTCTCGTTCGTCTGCTGCACATCGACCATCAGGTTTTGGTACACCTTGCCAATCTTGACCATGGCACCGGTCGAAATCATATTGAGAATGAGCTTTTGGACCGTTCCCGCCTTGAGCCTCGTTGAGCCGGTCAGCACCTCGGGACCGGGCACGGGCTCAATGGCAAGATCTGCACTCTCCCCGATCTTCGACCCTTGGTTACAGGCAATTGCGATGGTCTTGCACCCAGTTGCTTTAGCGTACACAAGGCCGCCCACCACATAGGGAGTACGACCGCTTGCTGCCAGGCCAACGACAAGATCCTTGTCCGAAAGTCCATGCTCCCGCAGGTCGCTCGCGCCAAGCTCCTCGCTGTCTTCGGCACCTTCGACAGCCTTGATAAACGCCGTCTCGCCTCCGGCAATGAGCCCGACAATCAGATCGGGTGACACACCAAACGTGGGCGGGCACTCCGAAGCGTCGAGCACGCCCAGACGGCCACTGGTGCCTGCACCTATGTAAAAGACGCGCCCGCCGCGCTCGAGTGCCTCAGCAGCCCAGTCGATTGCTGTGGCAACCTGGGGCAACACTTTCGTGACCGACTGGACGGCACGAAGATCCTCATCGTTCATCGTCGTGACGATTTGCAGCGATGTCATCGTATCGAGGTCCATTGACCTTTGATTACGCTGTTCAGTCGTGAATTTTGTTAAATCGAGCATTTCATTCACCTCATCTTTCCTGTTTCTCGATGTAGTTTTGCTTAATGACATGCGTCGCCCGCTCGTAGTCGCTGGCAACGTAAGCAGCGTACAGGGCATCGACAACCATAAGCTGGGCCATACGCGAGGCCATGGCACCGCTGCGGACCAAGGGCTCGCTTGCAGCAACGCCGAGCACGGCATCGGCCATGGTGGCAAGCTTGGACGATCCGTCTACCTTGGTCACGGCCACAACGGGACAGTTGTGACGTTGAGCCTCGACGGTGCAGTCCAGCACTTCTTGCGTTAAGCCCGAGTAGCTAAAGGCGATTGCCATATCGCCCTCATGCATGTTCTTGGCACACAGGAGCTGATCATGCCAGTCGTCGTACAGATGGCACTCTTTGTCAACACGCATGAGCTTTTGCGCTAGATCGTGCGCAACCAAACGAGAGGCACCGATACCGAACAGATTGACCGCGCGTGCCCGCTTAAGATGGGCCGCACATCGCTCCAAGACGGTGTAATCGAGCGTTCGCGCCGTTGCCTCGATTGTGCGCACGTTGCTTTTCATCACCTTCCCCACGATACGTTCGACGCTGTCGTCCATGGAGATGTCCTCGAGGGCAACGTCTTTCTTGTCACCCAGGAGCGCCAGTTCGGCAATCAGTTCGCGCTGGAACTCCTTGTAGCCCGCAAAACCCAAGCGCTTGCAAAAACGCAAAATGCTCGAGGGCGAGGAGAACGTGGCATCGGCAAGACCGCGGACGGACAGCCCGACCACCTCATGCGGATGAGCACTCACGTATGCGATGACATTGCGTTCCGCCGGACTCGCGCTGAGCTCACGCTCGCGAAGCCTTAAAAGCAATCCGTTTGTCATCTCAAACACCTCCGTTGAGAAGAATTAAAGACCAACGAACGATTCGTACCGGATATAAACAGCTTTTACGGTACATTGTGCCGCATCGTGGCGCACAAAGGGCGAGCGTTCTACCGCTCGCCCCTCAAATCCGACCGCTCGGAAATACGCGCGACACAAAATGATTCATCGAGGTCGCATTATTCGTAACAGGGTTGTTAACGACGTCTCGTATGGGCGCCAATGGGACAGGTCGCGCGCTGAACCAGCACGGCGGCCAACAGCACCAACAGCATGGCGACAACGTAGCCCGCGGCATCGAAGCTCAGGTCGATCACGTCGAAATGACGACCGGGAACAAAGATCTTGTGCACTTGGTCACCGACAGAGCAGACGGCGCAAAAGAGCAGAGCGAGTACATACCGGAATCGCGCGCATGGCAGGCACTCGCCCAGGCATGCCACTGTCGCCGAAGCAAACAGCCCTACAAAGAAGAACTCAACGGTATGTGCGACGCGACGAATGTTGGCACCCATCCACAGACGAACAGGGGCAAGCGGGTCGGGATGAACGGCGGCAATCGTTGAATCCGCGCCCTCGACGGCATCCCCCGTCTGGGACTCCTGCGCGGCGTCGGGCCGCACGTCCGCGGCCTGTCCTTCCACCGCGCGCGCAGTGGACTCGCTGAGCGACGACGTCTGTTCCACGTTTTGCTCCGTCAGCATCCAAATACTTGCCAGCGTCACGACCAGCAGGGCAACCGAAATCCATCCGACTATGTGCTTCACACGCGCCAAGGGCTAACCTCCGTCATTTTTTGAGCAGCAGCGAGTGTACCCCCAAATGCAGCTGTCGCCGTAGCGAAATCCAAAATGTTCGAATCGGGGCGCCAAAGGACCGTGGCGCCCCTACTCCATCTCGCGCATCCAGCGATCGAACGTCCCCACGCACACGCCTAGCCGCTTTGCCGCCTGACTCCGCGTGATATCACCCGCCTCGTAGGTATCGCGCACCAGCTCGAATTGCGGAGGACAGGGCTTGCGGGGCCGGCCAAAGCGCACGCCGCGCGCTCGCGCCGCCGCAATGCCCTCGGCTTGGCGCCGGTGAATGTTCTCGCGCTCCACCTGTGCCACATAGCTCAGCAGCTGCAAAACAATATCGGCAATCAACGCGCTCGTCACGTCCGACCCGCCACAGTCTCTGGCGCGCGTGTCGAGCAATGGCATGTCCAGCACCACGATGGCGGCGCCGAGCTCTTTGGTTATGCACCGCCATTCCTCGAGAATCTCGCTGTAGTTACGGCCCAGCCGATCAATGGAAAGTACCACCAGCACATCACCGGAATCCAACGCGCACAGCAGCTCGCGATACCGCGGCCGATCGAAGTCCTTGCCGCTCGCATGGTCGGCAAAGATATTCGCCGGTTCCACGCCATAGGCGCCCAGAGCATCCAGCTGCCGATTCAGATTTTGATCACGCGAGCTCACCCGCGCATACCCGTACACCGTTGCCATCTCATCCCCGCTCTCTCGTAAACCTCCCAAAAAGGGACAGGTTTATTTTGGTAGGTTTTATCTCCCCTATAGCAGGTGGAAGACGCAAGCGCGCGGGCGGCAAGGCAATTGATGCGCCACAAAAAAGGCGGCCCCAAAAGACCGCCCCGTTCTCTATCAATCACCAAATTCCGGCTAATGAATAAGCCTGAAATCCAAGTGCCCGCGCGTGGTGTTGACGCGCGAGACCTCGATGATCACGCGCTGCCCCAGCTCATAGCGAGTCCCCGTGTCGGCGCCCGTAAGCGTGAGCGCGTCCTCATCAAACTCGAACCACTCGTTGCCCAGACTCTTGATCGAAACCAAACCCTCAACCTGTGTCAGATCCAGGCGCACAAAGAGGCCCATGCTGCTGACCCACGAGATCGTTCCGGCATAGCGCTCGCCCAAGCGGTCCTCGTAGTACTGGGCGATCTTGATCTTTTGCGTCGCATGGCTGGCGGCGTCGGCCGCACGCTCGGCATCGCTGCACGCGCGGCAGATTTGCGGCAGGATGCGCGGCAGGGACTCGCGACCCTTACCGATCAGCCGCGGCGTACGCACCAAGGCGTCCTTGCCGCCCAGCTGCTCGTAGGCCAGCTGCAGCTTGAGTACGCGATGCACCACCAGGTCGGGATAGCGGCGAATGGGGCTCGTAAAGTGGCAATAGCACGGTGCGGCAAGTGCAAAGTGACCCTCGTTGCGCGGCTTGTACAGTGCGCGCTGCATACTGCGCAGCAGCAACGTGTTGACGAGCGGCGCGTTGGCCGTACCGGCTGCGGCATCAACCGCCGCCTGCAGCTCGTCGGGGCTTCCCAGAGCAATGCCTGCCGCGCGACGGTCATCGATGATGTCCAGCTGTGCCAGCGCCACGGCGGCACCGTGCAAGCTGTCGGGACTGGGATCGTCGTGCACGCGATAGCAGGCCTCGATATCGCGGTCGGCCAGCCACTCCGCCACGCACTCGTTGGCCAGCAGCATGGCTTCCTCAATCAGAGACGTGGCACACGAGCGCTCACGGGCCACGATCTGCACGGGCACACCGTCCTCGTCCAACAGCGCACGGATCTCGGCCGTATCAAAGTCGACCGAACCGCGTGCGCGACGAATACAACGGCGAAGCTCGGCGAGCTCGTTGGCAGCTACGAGGAAATCCCCCAAGTCGACGTTATGGCCGCGAGCGGTTTCCTCGCACGCAAGCCCGCGCTCGAGCGCTTCCTCGCGCGAGGCTTCAACCGCGGCAACATCCTCGGCGGCACCCTCCAGCACCGAATACTCCACCGCACCGGCACGTACCAGCAGCGCCTCGGCGCCGTCATAGTCCATGCGCACGCGCGAGCGAATCACGCTGGGATAGGGATCGTAATGGCGCACGCGACCCTGCGCGTCGAGCTCAATGTCGACGGTAAACGCCAGGCGGTCCTCGTCGGGACGCAGCGAGCACAAATCGTTCGACAGGCGCTCGGGCAACATGGGCAGAACGCGATCGGCAAGATACACCGACGTCGTGCGATGGCGGGCTTCCAGATCGATATGTCCGTCCCAGGCAACATAGTGCGAAACGTCGGCAATATGGACACCCAGCTTGTAGCCACCCGCGAGCGTGCGCTCCAGCGAGATGGCGTCGTCAAAGTCGCGCGCGTCGACCGGGTCAATCGTGATGACAAAGCGGTCGCGCAGGTCTCGGCGGAGCGGGTCCTTGAGTGCCGAGGCCACATCGAGCGAAAGTGCCTCGGCCTCGGCTAGCGCGGCCTCGGGATACGTATCGGTATAGCCATAGCGCGCCATCACATACTGAACGCCCAGATCGGGCGCATCATCGCCGCCAATACGGCGCTCGATCGTCACGGTGCCCGATTCCAGGCGCGTCGGATATGTCAGAATGCGTGCGACGACCGCATCACCCGGATGAACGCCCAAGCGCTCCGCCGAGGCGTCCTCCGGCAGAATAAAGAAATCGGCCTTAAGGCGAGAATCAAGCGGCTCGATCACCCCGAGCGGGCCGGCGGTCTGGTACGTGCCCACCACACTAATGGCTGCACGCTCGACGACGCCCTCGATTACGGCGCGTCGCTCGCCATGCGGGCTGTTCTTAATGCTCACGGCAACGGTATCGCCGTCCATAATCTCACGCTTGCCGCGGCCCATGACCTTGTAGTCGCCGTTTTCGGTTACAACGTAGGCGCTATGCTCATGGAGCTGCACGCGTCCGGTCAGACTCGGGCGACGCTCGCTGCGCACCGGCCCGCGCTTATTGCGAGCTCCACGCTTATGCTTGTTATTGCGCCCCATGGCGCCTCCTTACTATCGATGGCCGTTTACACCCCAAGAGTCTACCCAAATGATCCCTTGGGGACGGCAGGATTGCGGGTCACATAGATAGACCAGCGCCGCGATGATCCGCAATCCTGCCGTCCCCAAGGGATCAAAAAACGGGCCGCCCCCAAAAGAGACGACCCGTTGAAGGAACGAATTCCGGCCACGCCTACACGCGCAGATAGCGGCGCATGGCGATGGCGGAACCAAAGAGACCGATAATGACGCCGACCAAAATCAGCGCGGCGTAGGTCACCAGGTAGTACTGCATCGGCAGCGCAAACGACATCCAGCCGATGCTCTCCTGCAGACGCGGAACCATCAGGTTACGCAGCAGCTCCAGCACGCCGATGGAAAGCAGTGAGCCCAAAATGGCCTGCAGCACGCCCTCGGTAATGAACGGCCCGCGAATGAAGCCGTTGCTTGCGCCCACCAGACGCATGATCGCGATCTCACGACGACGCGCCGTAATGGACAGGCGAATCGTGTTGTTAATGAAAATGAACGCGATAAAGGTCAGCAGGCCGACGAGCACCACAGCGGCGAGACGGACGTAGTTCGTCACCTGAAACAGGCGGCTCACTTCCTCCTGGCCGTACAGAACGCTCGCGTTGACGTCGCCGTCGTCCGCGATCTTCTGAAAATCGGCGTTCTTCTTGAGCTTCTGGGCCGTGCTCTCGACCATGGACGGATCGTCCATCTCGATGGCAAACGAAGCCGGCAGCGGGTTCTGACCGTCGAGCGCGCTCATGGTAGCGTCGGCGTTACCCGACATCTTGCTCGTGTACTCGGCCAGTGCGTCGCCCTTATCCTTGTACGTCACGGACTTGACGTTGCTCCACGTCTTGAGCTCGGCCTCAAAGGCCTGAACATCTGCCTGGTCGGCGTCATCGCTAATAAAGGCGTTGATGACGACCTGATCCTCGACGGTGCCGATCACGGAGTTCAGCATCGCGGAACCCATAATGAACAGGCCGATGATAAACAGCGAAAGGAAAATCGTGATGACGGCGCCGAGCGAGGTGGTCCAGTTACGGAAGAAGTGGCTGATTGCCTCTTTGAGCGAGTAACCCACGTTAGTTGGTGCCATAGTTGCCGTAACCTCCCCTCTCCTGGTCGCGGATTACGTGGCCGCCCTCGAGGGCGATCACGCGACGGTGCATGCTATCGACCATCTCGCGGTCGTGCGTAGCGACAATCACGGTGGTACCGGTGCGGTTAATGCGCTCGAGCAGCTTCATGATGCCCAGCGAAATCGCCGGGTCGAGGTTGCCCGTGGGCTCGTCGCAAATCAGCAGCGGCGGGCGGTTGACCATAGCGCGGGCAACGGCCACGCGCTGTTGCTCGCCACCGGAAAGCTGATCGGGCAACGAGTCCATCTGGTCGGCCAGACCGACCAGACGCAGCACCTCGGGCACCTGGCTGCGAATGACGCCCTTGGGCTTGCCGATGCACTGCAGGGCAAACGCCACGTTTTCGTAGGCGGTCTTTTGCGGCAGGAGCTTAAAGTCCTGGAACACGGCGCCAATCTGACGACGCAGGAACGGAACCTTGCGGTTCTTGATCTTCATGAGATCCTGGCCGGCGACCAAAATGCGACCGCTTGTGGGCTTGACGTCGCGGTTGAGCGTCGACAGCAGCGTGGTCTTACCCGAGCCGGAGTGACCGACCAAAAAGACGAACTCGCCCGGATAGATCTCGATGTTGATGTCGTCGAGTGCAGGCTTGTTGGGCTGCGTCGGATAGATCTTGGTGACGTGCTCCATAAGGATGACGGGCTCGACACCGGCCTGCTTGGCCATCTTTTTGCGGCTGGCCTGCGGGTCGATGGGCGCAAACACCGACGTGAAGTCGGGGTTGTTGAGCGCGTTGTCGAGGCTTGCGACCTCGGCGGCCTGATCGCGCTCGACCACGGGAGCCGCAGGCTGCGTGGGGTCGGGAATGCCGGCAAAAAGACCGGACTGCGCGGGCTGCGGCGCGGGAGCCGCAGGGGCCATGGGGTCGGGGATGCCGGCCATGGTGGGCTGCGGCGCGACAGCGCTCGCCTGAGGCTGAGCCACGCGGGCAGTCACCGTCTGGACAGGCTCAAAGCCCGCCGCACCGGAAAGCGCGACATCGTTGGTAGGGTTGTAGGCAAAGGGATCTGATGCCGGCTGTGCCTGATCTGCCGGCTGCGCGGGGATCGGGCTAAACAGCTGATCCTCTGAATCCGGAGTGGCGAAACGGTTACCCGCGACGCTCGGCTGCGTCTTGGGGGTGTCATCGCCCGCACCGGAGGTACGGAAGTGGTTACCCACTGGTGCTCCTTATCATCGTGCGTTTAAACTACATGAGCGCTTTGTATTTTAGCAGGATTGCCTTTGCTGCACATAAGAAGCATGGCGGGCTTTGGGATCTGTCCGGCCGGGCACAGGGTTACCTCCCAAATCGTCCTCGGACATGTCGGAGCCCCCGCCGCGCGCTTCGCGCTGCGGGGGCTCCTCCGTCCTGCGGAAAGATTTGGGAGGTAACCCTGTGCCCGGCCTGCGGCTACTAAGGGGCCTCTTTAGAAGTTGCGGTGAAATAGGGACTGTTTTAGCAGTTAAAAGCCCTCATCAGTCCCTATTTCACCGCAACTTATGTTGGGGCTCATTGTTGCGCAACTTGGGTTTGGGTTTTCGCTTTACAGTTGAGTTAGATGGATGGTTCTAGGCTTGCTGGAGGTTGGTATGGTTTGTCCGTATTGTGGTGCTGAGCTTGCTGATGGTGCACGGTTTTGCGTGGGATGCGGGGCTGCGCTTGATGGGGCACAGACTATGCCCGTAGCCGAATCTGCGGTTGCACCGGCACCAGTGGGTTCGTCCGCTCCCGGTAAGAAACCCAAGAAAGGCGTCGTGATCGCTATCGTCTGCGCTGTGGTAATCGTTGTTGGCGGGGGCGGTGGGCTGGCGTATCACCTGTATCAGCAGCATGTTCAGGAGCAGGAGCAGTATGAGTCGGCGCATTCCAAGCATGCGCTCGTGGTGAGTGTAAAGGCTGAAGGGTGGGACACCGATAACGGCGCCTCGCGTGTGCCGGTGCGTGTAGAGGGCAAGACGGTCGACGGAAAGAAGGTCGACAAGGTCGAATATGTCGCTTCCGACGGCTCGGGCATCAAGCTTATCCAGGGCAAGTACACGCTCAAGGCGGCAGGCTCCCCTATCGCCGCCGATGGCACCATCTACCAGGTGCCTTGCACAAAGGCCAAGCTCACGATCGACGACGCTTTTGCTAAGGGCGAGAAGATTGACTTGGCAGAACTCGCCGAGCAGGATTCGGTTTTGGACTTTACGCCCATCGATGCCGCTGACGTGACCGACGACGAGATCAACGACGCCGTGACACTCGCCATGGCATACAAGGGCAAGGACGCGCCCAATGTCGATGCACTGCAACACGCCGCAACGAACCGCCGCGACACCGCCGTCGCGGCCAAGAAAGCCGCCGAAGAGGAGGCGGCGCGCCAGGCCGAGGAACAGCGCAAAGCCGCCGCACGCCACATCGAGGCCCAAACCTTTAGCGTCGACCTGCCCGAGTACTGGGATGGCAGGGTCACGGCGAGGGTCGACGGGGATTCGATAGGGTTGTACTCGACTGCCTTTCCAGATAAAGAGCTTGGATATCTTGCCATGAAAAATGAACCGTATGGAAACGCGGGAGATATCGAGTGCGGCCGTATTCGCGACATCAAGCTCGACGAAAACCACTATGTAAAACTAGTAATTTATCGTTGGGCCTTTGATGCGGGGCAAGACCATTTATCAAAAGCTGAATATCGTCTTAACTTGTGTTCAGATGATGCCGCACGCGAGATAATCGACCTCCAATCGTTGGGGACGATCTCCTACGACTCCATTCTTGCTGAAATAGTTGCGGCAAATGACCCTAACGTCGCAGCGGTATTCTGGCCAGACGATATCTTTGCCAACGCCCTCGCCCCGACCGTGAAGCTCCTCTAACCGCTCCTCCCCCAAACACAAAGCCGGGGTGCCCCCACACGAAAGGCACCCCGGCTTATTTATTATCCAGCGCGGGAACGGCTCTCAGGTCAAGGCCAACGCAAAACACCTTAGGCCAAGAACTCCTTGGTGGTCGCCACGATGTTGGCGGCATCCAGGCCGTACTTGTGCAGGAGCTCGGCGCCCGGACCGGACTCGCCGAAGGTGTCGTTGACACCGATCTTCTTAAGCGGCGTCGGGCACTGTTCGCACAGGACGTCGGCGACGGCGCTGCCCAGGCCACCGATCACGGAGTGCTCCTCGACGGTCACGACGCGACCGGTCTTGGTGGCGCTCTTGACGATCAGGTCGGCATCGATGGGCTTGATGGTGTGCATGTTGATGACCTCGGCATCGATGCCCTCGGCAGCAAGCTGCTCAGCGGCCTCGAGCGCCTCGCCGACCATCAGGCCGCAGGCAATGATGGTCACGTCGGCGCCCTCGCGCATGACGATGCCCTTGCCCAGCTCGAACTTGTAGGTCTCGGAATCGTTGATGACCGGCGAGGCCAGACGGGCGAAGCGCATGTACACGGGGCCGTCGCACTCGTAGGCGGCGCGCGTCACGGCGCGGGCCTCGACGTCGTCGGCGGGAACAATCACGGTCATGCCGGGGATAACACGCATGAGGGCGATATCCTCGCAGCACTGGTGCGTGGCGCCATCCTCGCCCACCGAGATACCGGCGTGCGTGGCACCAATCTTAACGTTAAGGTGCGGGTAGCCGATGGAGTTGCGGACCTGCTCAAAGGCGCGGCCGGCGGCGAACATGGCAAAGCTGCTCGCGAAGGCAACGCGGCCGGTGGTCGCGATACCGGCGGCAACACCCATCAGGTTGCTCTCGGCAATGCCCACATCGAAGAAGCGGTCAGGGCAGGCCGCCTTGAACTTGCCGGTCTGCGTGGCGGCGGCCAGGTCGGCGTCGAGGACCACAAAGTCATCGTGCTCGTTGGCGAGCTCGACGAGGGCCTCGCCGTAGCTTACGCGCGTGGCGATTTTCTTGACGTCTGCCATCCTAGAGCTCCTCTCCGGCGGCCGTGAGCTCTGCCATGGCCTGCTCAAACTGTTCATCGTTGGGGGCCTTACCGTGCCAACCCACCTGGTTCTCCATAAAGGAGACGCCCTTGCCCTTCATGGTCTCGGCGATAATGGCAGTCGGCTGACCCTTGGTGGCGCGGGCCTCGGCAAAGGCGGCGCGGATCTGATCGAAGTCGTTGCCGTCGGCGAGCTCCACCACGTGGAATTTGAAGGCGCGGAACTTGTCGGCGAGCGGCATGGGGTCGTTGACCTCCTCGACGGGGCCGTCGATCTGCAGGCCGTTGTGGTCGACGATCACGCAGAGGTTATCGAGCTGCTGGTTGCCGGCAAACATGGCGGCCTCCCAGACCTGGCCCTCCTCGCTCTCGCCGTCGCCCAGCAGGGCGTAGGTGCGATAGTCATCGCCCCAGTGCTTGGCGGCAACGGCCATGCCCACGGCGGCGGAGATGCCCTGGCCGAGCGAACCGGTGGACATGTCGACGCCCGGGGTGTCGTTCATGTTGGGGTGACCCTGCAGGTGGCTGCCGATGTGGCGCAGCGTCTCGAGATCCTCCTTGGGAAAGAACCCGCGCTCAGCGAGCACGGCGTACAGTCCAGGCGCGCAGTGACCCTTGGAAAGCACGAAGCGATCGCGGTCGGCCTTGCGGGGGTCGGCCGGGTCGACGTTCATTTCCTCAAAGTACAGATAGGTCATGATGTCGGCAGCGCCGAGCGAACCGCCCGGATGGCCGGACTTGGCAGCGTGCACGCCGGTGACGATGCCCTTCCTTACCTCGTTGGCAACCTTTTTGAGCTCTTCGTCGCTCATTGTGCCTTCCTTTCATCCTCTTTAGACAAGATGCGCACGGCACAGAAGGTCGTCCCAACCCAGCCGCGATGCACGTACGTCATTCATTATGCTGGAAACTGGAAGCTTTACCAGAGTATTTATCATTATTTGAGCAATTTAGCAGGCAGAACCGCTGATGAAACGGTTTACCAATGTGAACGTCTTTTGGATGGAACGCAGTCGGCCCTACGCGTTAATGTCCTTGAAGCCCTCACCGAAGGTCTCCGTAACGTCGGCGACCGTCACAATAGCACGCGGGTCGCGCTCACGCACAATGGTTTTGAGCGTGTTGAGCTCGCGACGACTCACGATTACCATGATCACCGGCTTCTCGGCACCCGAGTACATGCCGGTCGCCTTAAACTTGGTGCAGCCGCGACCCAGGCCATACATGATGTCGGCCGCAATATCGGGAAACTTGTCCGAGATGATGAGTACCATACGGCGCCTGTTGCCGCCGTCGACCACGGCATCGATCACGTAGCCGCTAATGACCATCGAAAGGCCCGCATACAGCGCGTTTTCGACCGAGAAGACCGGGGCCGACAGCGCGCACACGGCAACATCGATCGCCATGACGGTCGAGCCAACCGGCAGCGATGTGTTGCGCGAGATAATCTGACCGATGGTGTCTGAGCCGCCAGTGTTGGCACCGGCGCGCAGCACCATGCCGTAGCCGATGCCCGTGATAATGCCGCCCCACATAGCGGGCAGCATCAGGTCGGCATGTGCCAGCGGCGCCACAAACGGAGCAAACAGGTCGGTGAAGAAGCCCAGCAGCACAAAGCCCGTCGCCGTCTGGACCACGTAGAACATGCCACCCTCGCGCATAACGACCAGCAGCAGCAAGGCATTCATCACGATGGTTTGAATACCGACAGGCAGCGAGATGCCATGCGAGGCGCCGACCGCCTGAATAATCGTGGCGAGACCCGTAACGCCGCCGGCAGCAAGACCGTTGGGAATCAAAAACAGGTCCGTCGCGATAGCGGCCAGAGCGCAGCCCAGCATAATCTTGGGCAGATCGTGAAAGAAGTTCAGCGAAAGAATGCGTTTGATGTCCAGACGATATGCCATGCTGCCTCCCTCAAAAAAGCGCACCCAAACGAGTGCGCTTTGAACTTCTTGCTGTATTCGATTCTACCGATTCATCGAGCAAATACCACCCCTGCGAAGTGTTTGCATCGACCCGGAGCCAACCATGTGTCTAGGCGTCCGAGCCTTCCGCATCGGCGTTGCCGGTTGCCCAGCGATGGTAGCCGATCACAAACGGATCCAGATCGCCATCGTCGAGAACGGCCTCGACGTTGCTGGTCTCCACGCCCGTACGCAGGTCCTTGACCATCTGATACGGGTAGAGAACGTAGCTGCGAATCTGGTTGCCAAAACCGATCGTGGTCTTGGGTCCACGAATCTCGTCAAGCGCCTCGGCACGCTTCTCGAGCTCGATCTCGTACAGACGGGCCTTGAGAATCTGCATGCACGCGGCCTTGTTCTGAATCTGGCTGCGCTCGTTTTGGCAAGTGACAACGATGCCGCTGGGAAAATGCGTCACACGTACGGCGGAGTCGGTGGTGTTGACGCCCTGGCCGCCCGGGCCGCTCGCGTGATACACGTCCACGCGGATATCGTCGGGATTGATCTCGATGTCGATATCGTTGGGCAGCACGGGGATGACCTCGACGCCGGCAAACGTGGTCTGGCGGCGCTTCTTGTCGTCGGTGGGGCTAATGCGCACCAGACGGTGGACGCCGGCCTCGGCGCGCAGCATGCCAAACGCGTCCTTGCCCTCGACGGTAAAGGTCGCACGGTCGATGCCGATGACCTCAGCCGCGGGACAGTCGTTGATGGTAACCTTCCAGCCGCGACGCTGGCAGTACTTCATGTACATCTTAAAGAGCATGAAGGTCCAGTCCTGGGCCTCCAGACCACCCTGTCCGGGCTTGATGGTCACAATGGCATCGCCGTGATCGAACTCACCGGTAAACCAGCTCGAAAGCTCAAGCTCATCGATGGCACGGGCCAGGCGCTCAGCCGTGGCTGCAGCCTCCTCGCGAAGGGCGGCGGCGTCGGGGTCATCCCCCATCTCCTCGGCAAGCTCCAGCGCGGCGCGGGCATCGGAAAGCTCGCCGCGCGCGGTGTCCACGGCAGCGATATCTTCCTTGGTGCGCGCGATCTCCTCCATGGTGGCACGGGCGGCGTCGGCGTCATCCCAAAAGCCAGGGGCAACACTTTTGGCCTCGAGCTCGAACACGCGGGTACGCTTCTCGTCCAGGTGGAGATACGACTCGACCTCACCGAGCCGGTCCGCAAACGCGTCCAGCTCGGCGGGCGTTACCTCTAAAGCCTCAGCCATTAACGATTCCTGCCGTGGCAGTACTTAAACTTCTTGCCGCTACCGCAGGGGCACGGGTCGTTGCGGCCCACGTTGACGTACGGATCGTCGCTCTCGGACTTGCGATAGGTGGTCACCTTGCCACCGTTGTTGACGGCAGCCGGACCACCCTGGACAGCTGTGCGGGCCTGCACCTGCGCCTGCTTGCGCAGCACCGAGCCGCCGTTGTCACCATCGACCTCGGCAGGACCGGAGAAGTGCGCACCCTCGAGCGCGGGCTCCTCCTTGTGCTCCACGGCACGCGGGGCAGCCTTGATCTCGATGCGCAGAACCGTACGCAGGTAATCCTCGTACATGGTATCGACGAGTATCTGGAACGCGCCGTAGGCCTCGGTCTTGTACTCAACCAGCGGGTCGCGCTGGCCAAAGCCGCGCAGGCCGATGCCGGTCTTGAGGTAGTCCATCTCCTGCAGGTAGTTCATCCAGCGGGTATCGATGACGCGCAGCATGACCTGGGTGTTGAGCTCGCGCATCAGGTCCTCGCCCAAGCGCTCGGCCTTCATGTTGTAGCACTTCTCTACGTAAGCCAGGACATCGGCAGCCAGGGCCTCATAATCCTCGTCGGGGAACTTCGGCGTATCGATGTGGCCGGTGAGCTCCACAACCCACTTGCGCAGGCCCTCCAGGTCGCGCTCGCCATCGTGACTGTCCTTGGTGCAGAACTCCTGCACGCAGCGGTACACGGTGTCGTGCATGACCTCGGTGATGTGGTCGGTCAGGTCCTTGCCGTCCAGAATCTTATTGCGCTCGGCGTAGATGACCTGGCGCTGCTTGTTCATGACGTCGTCGTACTCAAGGACGCTCTTACGCATGGAGAAGTTGATGCTCTCGACCTTGTGCTGGGCGCTCTCGACGGCCTTGGAGATGATCTTGTGCTGGATGGGCATGTCGTCGCCCATGTCGGCGGTGACCATCATCTTGGAGACGCGGTCCATCTTGTCGCCGCCGAACAGGCGCATGAGGTCGTCCTCGAGCGACAGGTAGAACTGGGTCTCGCCCGGATCGCCCTGACGACCGGAGCGGCCGCGCAGCTGGTTGTCGATACGACGGGACTCATGGCGCTCGGTGCCGATGACGGTCAGGCCACCGGCGGCAAGCACGCGCTCGCGCTCGGCCTTGCAGGTCTCCTTGGCCTCGGCGTTAAACTGCTCGAGCTGCTTGGGCGTCACGTCCTCCATGGTCAGGCCCTCGTACTCAAGGCGCTCGCGCACCAGCTCGTCGGGGTTGCCGCCCAGCAGGATGTCGGTACCACGACCGGCCATGTTAGTAGCGATGGTCACGGCGCCGTAGCGTCCGGCCTGGGCAACGATGTGGGCCTCGCGCTCGTGATGCTTAGCGTTGAGGACCTCGTGCGCGATGCCGCGCTTGGTAAGGGCGGCCGACAGCTTCTCGGAGCTTTCGATGGAGACGGTGCCCACCAGGACCGGTTGGCCCTTGGCGTGACGTCGCTCGACGTCGTCGGCAACGGCGTTGTACTTGGCCTGGACGGTGCGGTACACCAGGTCCTCGTGGTCAACACGCTGCACGGGCTTGTTGGGGGGGATGACCTCGACGGGCAGTTTATAAATCTCACGGAACTCGGCGTCCTCGGTGAGTGCCGTACCGGTCATGCCGGAGAGCTTGTCATAGAGACGGAAGTAGTTCTGCAGGGTGATGGTGGCCAGCGTCTGGTTCTCCTCGCGCACGAGCACGCCCTCTTTGGCCTCGATGGCCTGGTGCAGGCCCTCGGAGTAGCGGCGGCCTTCCATGATGCGACCGGTGAACTCGTCGACGATCTTGACCTCGCCGTTGGTGACCACGTACTGCTTGTCGCGATGGAACATGTACTGGGCCTTCAGCGCCTGCTGCAGGTGGTTGACCAGCTGGCCGGAGAGATCGGCATAGATGTCATCGATACCCAGGCGGCGCTCAATCTTCTTAAGGCCGCGCTCGGTGGCGGCGATGGTGTGCTTGGCCTCGTCCATGACGTAGTCGCCCGTGGGCTCGACGTCCTCGGTGGCGGTGAGCATGTCGTGCGACACGTCCTCGCCGCGCTCAAGGCCGCGCACGGCACGCGCGAAGTCCTTGTAGGTGCTGGCGGACTTGGTGCCGGCACCCGAGATGATGAGCGGCGTTCTAGCCTCGTCGATCAGGATGGAGTCGACCTCGTCGACGATGGCGTAATGGTGGCCGCGCTGCACGCGCTGCTCGGGGCGAGTGACCATGTTGTCGCGCAGGTAATCGAAACCGAACTCGGAGTTGGTGCCGTAGGTGACGTCTGCCTGGTAGGCCGGACGCTTGAGCTCGAGCGGCATGTTGTTCTGGAGCAGACCAACGGTCATTCCCAGGTACTTGTAGATGCGGCCCATCCACTCGGAGTCGCGCTTTGCCAGGTAATCGTTGACAGTAACGACATGCACGCCCTTGCCAGCGATAGCGTTGAGGTAGCCGGCCAAGGTGGAGACCAGGGTCTTGCCTTCGCCGGTCTTCATCTCGGCAATATGACCCTCATGAAGCGCCATGGCGCCGATGAGCTGTACGTCAAAGTGACGCATGCCCGTGATGCGCTTGGAAGCCTCACGCACGGTGGCAAAAGCCTCGGGGAGCATGTCGTCGAGCGACTCGCCGTTGGCGTAACGCTCACGGAACTTATCGGTCTGGGCGCGGAGTTCCTCCTCGGTCATCTTCTCAAACTGGGGCTCAAGACCGTTGATCTGGTCGACGATCTTGTAGTAGCGCTTAAGGTCCTTATCGGATCCAAAGGACAGCAGCTTTGACATGAATCCCATGTGGTTTTCCTTTTTGGCCATCGCCCACGCCATGCAGCCTCGGGCGAGTTAAACACAGATAAATGTACTTTAGCCAAACAGGACGCGGCCTATACGGTCGACCTCGACCGCCACGTAATAACTACGACCCGACCGACCTGCCAAAAAGGGACTGGTTTATTTTGGCAGGTTTTATCTGGGAAAACGCCGTCACTCTGCCATTTGGTGCAAACCAACCCGTCCCCTTCGCACCAATCTGGTGCGAAGGGGACGGGTTAGCCTGCACCAATAAAAAGAAAAGGGCCGCGCACCCAAACGGATGCGCGGCCCTTATGCCATGAATGCGAGCGATTCCGCGGCGAGCTATTTACTCAGCGGCCTCGGTGGTCTCGGCCTCGGCAGCAGCCTCCTCGACGGGAGCCTCGGCGGCCTGCTTGGCAGCCTCCTCGGCGAACTTAGCGGCACGCTTAGCCTTCTCGGCAGCCTTAGCCTCAGCGGCGGCCTTGCGAGCGGCCTCGGCCTCAGCAGCCTTGGCGGCCTTGGCAGCCTTGGCCTCCTCAGCCTTCTTGAGCTGGGCGGCAGCGGCGCCACCGAACTTGTCGGCGAAGCGCTGGACGCGTCCACCGGTGTCGACGAACTTCTGCTGGCCGGTGTAGAACGGGTGGCACTCGTTGCAAAGCTCGACCTTCATCTCGGACACGGTAGCGTGCGTCTTGAAGGTGTTGCCGCAGGAGCACGTCACCGTGCACTCGACATACTGGGGATGGATACCCTGCTTCATGGTAGGACTCCTTATTGGTCAGGCGCTGGTTACCGATCAGCGCATAAGGCGTCTTGGTTTCCGACCAAGACAACATACTCGGCTATGGTACCACGGCGCCGCGTGTCCCACAAAAGGTTCACGGTCTTTTCGGAACGACACGAATCTGACCCATCGAAACACATCTCCACCGTTCCTTCAACTGGGAAAATGCCGTCCCCGGGGCCTGAGAAGGGCCCCGGGGACGTTCGACTGACTGCGGGAACGGCCTTTCCGCTCAATGTGTTCGGCTGAGATCGGAAATCAACCAAACTGAACCAGGTTCAGTTGACATGGTTAAAAACGAGGGGCGACGCTTTTGCGTCACCCCTCGTCCCGGCCGGGTTGCTTTAGTTGTACACACGGTAGTTACACTTGAACTGGGTTATGTG
>CABUUB010000009.1 GCA_902494625.1 uncultured Collinsella sp. | reverse complement strand
CTGGAATACGAGCCGGAGGCAGGTAAGATTGAAGGGCCTGACCCCGGAGGAGTTCCGGAATCAGGCCCTCGCGGCCTAGTCGCTATTTAGGGCGTCCAAGATTTGGGACGCAGTTCAAATCCAGGGCGGCCTTTTTGATCCCATGGGGACGGAGGAAAACGAATCATTTTTGGGTTACGGGCGGTGCGGTCGGCACTAGTCTCCGGATGCCTGGTTGCGGCCGGTGGCGTAGTCGATCTGCACGTGCGGCTGCAGGTTGTAGCAGTACACGTGGAAGCAGAGGGTCTTGCCGTGGTCCTCGACCGATTGCGCCTCAAGGCGCACGCCGCGGCAGACAAGTTCCTCTTCGTTATACATGGGTGTGACGCGATAGAGCACGTGGTTGCCCGTCTCGCGGATGTAGCCGAGAATCTGCTCCTCAAACGGCAGCATGCCTGTCTCGTTGAGATAACGCGTGCCGGTGAGGAGATTCTTGCGGTTGGCGTTTTCGCCGCAGAGCGACCAGGCGATGAGATGACAGCGGTTGTAGAGGCTCTGGCCCGGAATAAAGTCGTAGCGCTGCTGGCGCCATCCGGCGGGATGGATGCGCGAGATATCGCCGCGCTCGCCTTGACCGAGTGATTCGGGGCCCACGCAGGCGAGCGCTTTGCGGGTGCGGCCCAGGCTGTCGAGCTTGGAGAACTTCTTAAAGCAACCCTCTTCTGTAGCCCGCTCGTATTCATCGAGCGTGAATGACGGCGTGCCGAGCGGGTGCGTGCTGTCGGCGCGCAGGGCAACATAGGGGTTACCCGCGTAGTCGGGAATGCTGCTGAGGTATACGCCGCGGGCGCGGTCGAGATCGGGGTTTTCGACCTCGTCGATGGGGGTGGCGGCACTGTCCGCGGAAGCGCCGTCGCCGGTGTCGGTTGCGGCGGAATCGGAGCCATCGCCAGAGTCTTGGCTATTTTGAGAGTCCGAGGAACTCGCTGTTCCCGATTCGAGCCGGGCGACCAGGTCTGCCTCGTCGTCGGTGCGGCTGGGGCTCTCGTTTTGTTTTTCGGCCAGAGCCGCCGCCTGTTCATCGCTTTGCGGCGACAGCAGCTTGGGCGCCCCGTCAAGCGATCCCGTAAACAGTGCAAACCCCAGCACCACGGCGGTGCCGATGGAAAGTACTTGCTTGTAGGCGGACTTGCGCGACATTGAGGCTCCTGGAGGGACGGTTGGGAATCTACCAGTCTAGCAGGAGCCGGCAGGGGCCGTTCTATCGAACAAATACTTAAGATTTGGGACAAACACTACTGATTAATTTGTCTCGCGGTCTAGATCGAGGTGGAGTCGAGCCAGTTGAGCTTGCACTCGAGAATGCGCTGCTCGCCGGGTTGGCTGCTGCCATCAAGCAAGGCGAGCAGCATCTCGGCCGCTTCCCTGCCTTCCTGGTCGACGGGCTCGATGATCGTGGAGACGGTCGGCGTGGTGAGGTTGGTCCAGTCTTCGCAGTTGAGTCCCAAAAGACCTATTTGCTGCGGAAGTAGATGGGCCATGGGTTGGAGGGCCTTGTAGACACGGGGAAGTGCCCATTGGTTTTGTACGAAGATGAGTGTGCGCTTGGCGGGGTTGAACTTGTATTTAAAGTATTCGGTGAGCTCGTTGATTGACGGCTTGTTGTGATCGATGGGGATGGCTTTGTAGAGCTGCCCATTCGCGGCTAACGCCTCGGCATATCCCTGAAAACGTTCCATGCGGGTGCGCATTTCGGTCATATTGGCGGCAATGGAGAAAAAGTCCTCGTAGCCGGCATCGAGAAGCGCCTGCGTGGCGTTGTACACGCCGTCGTAGAGGTTGGTTTTGATCCAGCTGGTGCCTGGGCTGTAGATGGCCGCGTCAAAAAAGACGACGGGCTTGCCGGCGCGCTTGATGCGGTCGTGGACGGCCTTGAAATTTGCCGTGGGCTGGATGATAAAACCATCGACGCCCAGCGAGAGCATCTTGTCGACGTACATGAGCTCGGTCTCGGGGTTAAAGTTGCTCGTGCAAACGACCGTTTGATAACCCGCGGGGAGCATGACCTGTTCCATGCCGTTGAGGACGAGGCCCGCCCACTTGTTGGTGTTATCCAAAATGATGATGGCGATGACGTGGGTCTGCTTGCCGGTGAGCGTTTGCGCTTGGGCGTTGGGAACGTATCCGAGTTCCTTGATGACGCGCGCAATCTTTGTCTGCGTCTTCTCGCTAAGCTTTTCTCGTTTGTCGTTGAGGTAATACGAGACGCTTGCCGTCGAGGTTCCCGCCTCTCGAGCGACGTCTGCAATCGTAACGCGCTGTTTTGCCACAGCGACTCCTTCCGACAGATGAGCATTTTCCAACATGATGACTTTGAGTCTTGGTGAGGGATGCGCTTCGGTGAGCGACCTTTTCCTTTCATATGAGTATGCAACAAATGCGGTATACGGGTGGGGTCGAAATTTGTGACCGGCATGCGTATCTGCCGTCTACCGAGAAAATCAAATACTTCTTGACTTTTGAAATCGAGGGTAAAATCGCAGGATTCATTTTTGGTTAAACGCATAACTAAATAGCGTAACCAACGCTCTGACCTGCGCGTTTACCGAAATAAGCTGGCATTAAGAAAATTGAGCACCTATATTGGTCTTGTCGAAAAGACAGCAAGTCCAAACGGCAGGGGATGCTCCGGAGGCCTCCGCAAACGGTGTCTTGCGCACGCAACTCTATGAAAAGAGGGAAGCAATGAAGATCGTAGGCGTTGCCGCCTGTACCGTGGGTATCGCCCACACGTATATGGCCCAGAAGGCGATTCAGGATGAATGCGCCGCCCGTGGCATCGAGTGCAAGGTCGAGGCTCAGGGTGGCCTGGGTATCGAGAATGAGCTCACGCAGGAAGACGTGGACTCCGCCGACCTGGTCCTGGAGTCCGTCGACGTGGGTGTCGAGAACGAGGACCGTTTTGAGCAGAAGACGGCCGAGGGCAAGTTCCTCAAGGTCGGTACTTCCGATGTAATCGCCGATCCGGTCAAGATCATCGACCAGGCTGTTGAGATTATCAAGGCGACGGGTGGCGCCGTTGACGCGCCCAAGGCCGAGGCCAAGGCAGAGAAGAAGGCCGTCTCCGCTGCCCCGCAGGCCCCGACACCGGCGTCCAAGCAGTCTATCTTTGCCGATCCTGGCAAGACGCTGCTCAATGCATTCAATACCGGCGTTTCCTATTTTATCCCCATTGTCGTTATCGGTGGCGTGTTCCTCGCCTTCTCGTTGGCATCCGGTACTGCCGGTGCTAGCGGTATGGAGGTCACCAACCCGTTGATGGTGAGCCTTAACACCATCGGCATGGCCGGCATCTCCATGATGATTCCGGTGCTTGCGGCATACATCGCCTACTCGATGGCCGGCAAGCCCGCGCTCGCCCCCGGTTTTGTCCTGGGCTACCTGGTCAACAACGCCGTCGTCACCCCGAGCGGCAACAGCGTTTCGACTGGCTTCTTGGGCGCCATGATCATGGCTGTCATCTGCGGTTACTTTGTCCGCTGGATGAAGACCTGGAAGGTCAACAACACCATCCAGACCATCATGCCGATTCTGATCATCCCGATTCTGACCTCGCTCGTCCTGGGCATGGCCTACATCTACATCCTGGCCACGCCGCTTGGCTTTGTGATGGATTGGCTCACCAACGTGCTCGGTAGCCTGCAGGGCGGCTCCGCCGTCGTCCTGGGCCTGGTCATTGGCGTTATGACCGCCTTCGATATGGGTGGCCCCATCAACAAGACCGCTTCGACCTTTACTATGGCCATCATGGCCTCCGGCATCTACGGCCCCAACGGTATGTTCCGCGTCGCCGTCGCCATTCCCCCGATTGCTTGCGGTCTTGCAGCGCTCATTGCCAAGAACAAGTTCGATGACGCCGATCGCCAGATGGGTATCTCCGCACTGTTCATGGGCTGCATCGGTATTACCGAGGGCGCTATCCCCTTCGCGGTCAAGGACCTCGGTCACACCCTTCCCGGCATTTGCATCGGCTCTGCTGTGGGTGCCGCGCTTGCCGCCTTCCAGGGCATCGACTGCTACGTCCCGCACGGTGGCTTTATCGTCGCCCTTGCCACCAACAACGTCGCGCTGTTCTGCCTGGACATCGTGATTGGCTCCGTGGTCGCCGCTGCAATCCTGATTGCCATGAAGCCCACGCTCGATAAGCAGGCCAAGTAAACCTTTAAGGACTCCGGTTGTGCGGAGGGATGGATTTGACTCCGCACAACCGCCCCTACACAACAAAATCCATCCGTACTGATAGGGCCCGCATCTGGGTCCCAGGGAACTTTTGTCAAAAATCCTCTGGAGAAGGAGAACAAAATGTCCAACCTCACCATCCGTCAGGCCGTTCAGGGCATGCTCAAGCTGCAGGATAGCGGCGATCACGCAACCATGGTCGGCATTGGCCCCATGAGCCCCAACCTGATTCAGGCCGTGTTCGAGCTTGCCAAGGACGAGGATTTCCCGCCCATGTTTATCGCTAGCCGCAACCAGGTCGATATGGACGAGATGGGCGCCGGCTACGTCAACGGTTGGGACCAGACGCGCTTTGCCGCCGACATCAAGAAGGTTGCCGACGAGGTGGGTTACACCGGTCCGTACTACCTGTGCCGCGATCACGGCGGTCCGTGGCAGCGCGACGAGGAGCGTAACGCCCACCTGCCCGAGGACGAGGCCATGGAGCTCGCCCGCAAGTCCTTTGTCGCCGACATGGAGGCGGGCTTTGACCTGCTGATGGTCGACCCCACCAAGGACCCCTATCAGATCGGCAAGGTTATTCCGCTCGACGTGGTGCTTCGCCGTACGATTGATCTTATCGACTACCTTGAGCAATACCGTCGCGAGCATAACCTGCCCGAGGTTGCCTATGAGGTCGGTACCGAGGAGACCAATGGCGGCTTGACCTCTACCGATAAGTACGAGGAGTTCATTTCTCAGCTGCAGCCCGAGCTCGAGAAGCGCGGCTGCCCCATGCCCACCTTTATCGTCGGCCAGACCGGCACCCTTACCCGCTGGACGGAGCAGGTCGGTCACTACAACTTCAAGAACGCTCGCGAGCTTGCCGATATGGCCAAGCGCTACGGCGTGGGTCTGAAGGAGCACAACGCCGACTACCTGGATGACGCGACGCTGCTCGAGCATATCCCGGCACACGTGACCGCTTCCAACGTTGCTCCGCAGTATGGCACCGAGGAGACCCGCGCTTACCTCAAACTCTGCGCTACCGAGCAGATTCTGGTCGACAACGGCCTGTGCGACGATCCCTCCGACCTGTATCACACGCTGCTGGTCAAGGCCATCAAGACCGAGCGCTGGCGCAAGTGGATGACTGGCGACGATGTCAACCTGCAGGTTGACGACATTCTGGCCGACGACGAGCTCAGCCTGAAGATTCTGGATGTCTCCGGCCACTACGCGTTCAACGATCCCGAGGTCAAGGAGCAGGTCGAGAAGCTCTATCGCAACCTCGCTGCCCAAGACATCGACGGCAAGCGCTTTGTGATCGAGCACATCAAGCGCCCGATCAAGCAGTACGTCGTCGGTCTTAACCTCAAGGGCGTTACGAGCCGCATCGAGAAGGCTCTCGAGGACTAAGTAGTTTTTCCTACACGACGCCGGGCCTGGGGCATGTCCCAGCTGCAGGCCCGGCACATAGGACAAAGGGGCATCCCCTTTGTCCTTTCTTTTGAGTTTTGGATTCCTCCGAAGGAGTTTGCACCATGAAGTTCTTTATCGATACCGCCAACCTTGACGAGATTGCTGAGGCCAAGAGCTGGGGCTGCCTGGCCGGTGTTACCACCAATCCGTCCCTGTACGCCAAGACCGGCGGTAAGCTCGCCGACTTTGAGCCCCATATGCTCAAGATTGCCGAGCTCTGCGAGGGTCTGCCCGTGTCTGCCGAGTCTACCGCCACCACGGCCGAGGGCATGATCGAGGAGGGCAAGCGCCTTGCTGCCCTCGCCCCCAACATCGTGGTCAAGCTCCCCGTCTGCGAGGCCGGCCTCGCCGCCTGCCGCGCGCTGGCCGATGCAGGCGTGCGCGTCAACATGACGCTCGTCTTCTCGCCGACGCAGGCCCTTATGGCCGCCAACGCCGGTGCCCGCTACATCAGCCCGTTTGTCGGCCGCTTTGACGACATCGCCGAGGACGGCATCTCGCAGCTCGACAATGTTGTGACTTGCATCAAGAACTATGACTGGACCGGCAAGAACGTCGACGACACCGTTGAGATCATCACCGCTTCGGTCCGCACGCCCAACCATGTGACCCAGGCGGCTCTTCTTGGCGCCGACATCGCGACCGTGCCCATGGCCGCTCTCAAGAAGTGCCTGCATCACCCGCTGACCGACCAGGGCCTTGCCTCGTTCGAGGCTGACTGGCAGAAGGTCGTCGCTCAGGCTTAACGAGTGGATTGCCCCGGCATCGCGTCATCCGGTGCCGGGGTTGTTCTCAAGAGAGGAATTCGTATGACCAACCAGGAGCTGGCGAAGGTCGCCAATGAGGTCAGGAAGGGTGTCGTGACTGCGGTTCACGCGGCCAAGTCGGGACATCCGGGTGGATCGCTCGGTGCTGCCGACATCATGACGTATCTGTACTTTGAGGAAATGAATATCGATCCTGCCGACCCTCACAAGGCCGATCGCGATCGCTTTGTGCTCTCCAAGGGTCACGCGGCGCCGGGCCTGTATTCGGTGTTGGCAAATCGCGGCTATTTTCCCGTCGAAGAGCTCGAGACGCTCCGTCATATCGGCAGCCGACTGCAGGGCCATCCCAACATGAACGACGCCCCGGGCATCGATATGTCCACCGGATCGCTCGGTCAGGGCATCTCCGCCGCGGTTGGAATGGCGCTCGCCGCAAAGCACTGGGGTGACAGCTATCGCGTCTACACGTTGCTGGGCGACGGTGAGTGCGAGGAAGGCCAGGTGTGGGAGGCGGCCATGTTCGCCGGCAACCATGCGCTCGACAATCTTGTTGCCGTCGTCGACCACAACGGCTTGCAGATTGACGGCACGATCGATGAAGTCAACTCGGCCATGCCGCTCGCTGACAAGTTCCGCGCCTTTAAGTGGCATGTGATCGAGCTCGCCGACGGTAACGACATGGCGCAGATTGCCGCCGCCTTTGCCGAGGCCCGCAAAGTGAGCGACTCGCCCGTGGCCATTATCGCCGAGACGGTGAAGGGCAAGGGCGTCTCCTTTATGGAAAACCAGGTGGGCTGGCATGGCAAGGCGCCCAATGACGAGCAGTTTGAGCAGGCCATGGCCGAGCTCGCGGCAGCAGGAGAGGAGCTCTAATGGCAGAGGTCAAAAAAGTCGCCACGCGCGTAAGCTACGGCGAGGCGCTCGTCGAGCTGGGCAATGAGCACGATGACTTTGTAGTGCTCGATGCCGACCTGGCTGCCGCTACGCAGACGGGTAAGTTTAAGGCTGCTCACCCTGAGCGCTTTTACGATGCCGGCATCGCCGAGAGCAACCTGATGGGTCTTGCCGCCGGCATCGCGACCACGGGCCGCGTTGCTTTTGCGAGCACCTTTGCGATGTTTGCCGCCGGTCGCGCCTACGAGCAGGTCCGCAATTCCATTGGCTACCCGCACCTCAACGTCAAGATTGGCGCTACCCATGCCGGCATTTCGGTGGGCGAGGACGGCGCCACGCATCAGTGCTGCGAGGACATCGCGCTCATGCGCACGATCCCGGGTATGACGGTGGTCGTTCCCGCCGACGACGTCGAGGCTCGTGCCTGCGTGCGCGCCGCCTATGAGTTTGAGGGCCCGGTTTACATGCGCTTCGGCCGCCTGGCAACACCGGTCATCAACGATCACGAGGACTATGAGTTCAAGATTGGTCGCGGCGTGGTCGTGCGCGAGGGGTCCGATGTGACCATCATCGCTTGTGGCCTTATGGTCGCCGAGGCGCTTGAGACTGCCGAGGCGCTCGCTGCCGATGGCATCGAAGCCGAGGTCATCAATATGCATACGATCAAGCCGCTCGATGAACGCCTGGTTGTAGCCAGCGCCAAGAAGACCGGTCGCGTGGTCACTGCCGAGGAGCATTCGATTATCGGCGGTCTTGGCGAGGCCGTTGCCTCGGTGCTCGCGGAGCAGCATCCAGTGCCGATGCGTCGCGTCGGCGTGCGCGATGTGTACGGTGAATCCGGTCCTGCGGTTGATCTGCTGCACAAGTACGGTTTGGACGCCGGCGGCATCGAAGCTGCGGTCAGGTCCGTGTTGTAAGGAAGGTTTTCATGGGATTTGTATCTGCCAACCAAGTGACGATAGGGTATACCGCCGCCTCGCGCGAGGACGCCCTGCATTATTTGTCCGAGCAGGCAATCGAACTCGGCTTTGCCGATGACGCATCTGCCGTAGAGACTGCCTTTATTGCTCGCGAGAACGAGGCCGAGACCGGGCTTGTCGCCGGTTTTGCCGTTCCGCATGCCAAGAGCGATGCGATCCATACGCCGGGTGTGGCCGTGCTCAAGCTGTCCGAGCCTGTTGAGTGGCCGAGCTTTGATGGCGTACCCGTCGATGTGGCGCTCGCGCTGTACGTGCCCGCCGGCGAGGCTGGAACCACGCATCTGCGCCTGCTCTCCAAAGCTGCCGTGATGCTGATGGACGCAGACTTCCGTGACAAAGTGCGTGCGAGCACCGATCCTGTTGAGATTGCGGAGCTCATCAATAGCGGACTCGAAGACTAGAACAGTCATCCCGTTCAATCAATCGATCCTTCTCCAAGGAACAGGGCCACGACGCCATATAGGTGTCGCGGCCCTGTTCGCGTTTCCCCAGATAAAACCTGCCAAAATAAACCTGTCCCTTTTTGGCAGGCCTGCGGGTCAATGCCCGTCAAACGAAGTTGCGGTGGAATAGTTCCTGTTTATGCCCGATAGGCTGCAAAAAAAGGAACTATTCCACCGCAACTTAGGGTGCGGTTGGGGTGTATGCGTTTTGAGAGCAGGACCCATGGTTAGAGAGATTACGCCCGTCTCTCTAAATGTCTCTCTAAAGAGAAAGTAGGCTAGAGAGATAGTCTTAGGCAATCTAGCAGTGAATTCGATACATCTCTCTAAATGTCTCTCTAAAACAAGGTGCTTATCTCTCTAAAGTTAGAGAGATATACGAAACTTTAGAGAGATGAATCTATTGTTTTAGAGAGACGGAATGCCAAATCTCATCCGTCCGTTACCATCTGCCAAAAATGGCAGATAAAGGACTCATTGAGGTAATGGGTTCATCGACGAGCCGCAATCGCCGATATCGGAAGAAGTAGATGCAGCCGGGTCGCCCCTCTAGTGTCTCTCGAAGCTGGATGGGTGCTAGAGGGACGATTGTCTCGCGATATTCCCCCAGATAAAACCTGCCAAAATAAACCTGTCCCTTTTTGGCAGGTTACTGATTCATGTTGCCGTGGATGTAGGGGGTGACCTCGGGGAAGATATGGCCGCAGCCCAGCTCGCGCAGCGCGGACTCGATAACGGCGGGCAGCGGGGTTTTGCCCTCGGCATCGACGGCGTTGCCACCGAGGGCAGCGATCTTGGCGACATCTGCGGGTGCGGCCTCGATATGCATGCAGCCGCAGATCAAACGCGCGCGTACCTGTGCCAGATCAAGATCGTGCAGGTAATCCTCGCAGGCGCGGATTAAATCGACTTTATCGCGCGTAAGCTCCTCGCCCGTGGGGACGCGGGTGGCAAGACATGTTCCCGCCGGTAGGTTCCAAACGGGATAGCCCCATGCGCGCAGCAGCTCGCGCTCTTCGTCCTTGGTAAAGCCGACCTCCATAAGGGGTGAGCGTACGCCGAGCTCTTCTGCCGCACGCATGCCGGGGCGGTAGTCACCGCGATCGCTTGCATTGCTGCCATCGATGACGGTGGGAAAGCCGAGCGACTTGGCGTGGTTGACGATGGCGGTAAAGCCGGCGTGCTTGCAGTGGTAGCAGCGATTGGCATCGTTGCAGGCTACTTGGGGGAGCTGCAGCTGATCGACCGAAAGATTGAGCACGGGGAGCTTAAAATGCGCCCCTTCATTGGCTTGTCCATCAACGGACCGCTCAAACGAGGCCTGTTCGGGCGTGCCGATGAGCGGCGTGGTGAGATGGACGAGGAGGGTATTGGTAGGCATGATGCGGGCGCATACGGCGGCCAAAAAGCTGCTGTCGACGCCACCGGAAAACCCGATAGCCACGCGCCCGTATGCCAAAAGCAGCTGTTCGAGCGCCGATAGCTTGTCTTGAAGCTCCTCTGCGGGTGCCGTGGTGTCTAAAATCATGAAACGTTCCTTATCGTTGAGTGCTCGATCGAAAACTATAATCCTAATGCGTTACTTGCCATAAGACTTCTACCTATGTAACGAAAGTGCAATATGGTATATACGTTATATACAAGTTGCCAAATGCGGTAGAGTTACAGCAACGCGACAGCGAGAGTCGATGGGGGACCGATATGATCAAGGCTGTTATTTTTGACATGGATGGAACGCTGGTCGATACCGAGCGTTTGGGGATTAAGGCCTGGAAGGCAGGCGCCGCTGAGCTGGGGCTCGCGATTGATGAAGCGCTGATCCATCAGTTTATCGGCCGCACGCTGCCCGATGTTATGGACATCCTCGATAGGCATTATGGCAGCCACGAAACCACCGAGGCGATCTATCGTCGCCACAAGGAGATTCGCGACGAGATGGTCAAGACCGAACTGGAACTTAAGGCCGGCGCCGCCGAGTGCCTAGACGAGCTGCTGGCTGCGGGCTATCACGTGGGCCTAGCGACGTCGTCGCGCCTCGTTACGGCCGAGCGCAACCTTAAGATGGTCGGTCTTTTTGACAAGTTTGAAACGGTAACGTGTGGCGAGGACGTCGTGCACGGCAAGCCCGACCCCGAGATGTATCTGCTCGCCTGCGAGCGCGCGGGCTTTGCCCCCGAGGAATGTGCTGTGGTCGAGGATTCGCGCAACGGTTGCGTCTCGGGCATTACGGCCGGCTGCCATGTCTTTGCCGTCCCCGATATCGTGCCGCTGCCGCAGGACGTGGTGGATGGCTGCGAGGCCGTGCTCGATACGTTGTTCGACCTGGCGGCGGCAATCAAGGCTGTGCGCTAGAAAATTGCGGTGTTGAAACGAGCAATTGCTCACGTTTGCGCTTAAGCAAAAGGGGCCCGGCAATGGTCGGGCCCCTTTTGCTTAAGCGGCGACTTAGCATACTCGCGGGCGTGCTATAGATACGCACCGAGGTTGATGGCCGTGGCGTCGGTCTGGCTGCTTGCCTGGGTGCTGGCTCGTTCCAGCAGGAACGGCCGCACGAGTTCTTGGCGGTTGATGTCCTCGATGGCCGTGACCGCGGTGACGGTGCGCGCGGCAGAGCTGACGTGGATATGCTTGGTCTTTGTCGGGACCTTGTTCTCAATTTGCTCCATGAGCAATTGAACGCCCTTGCGGCCAATCTCGTAGCCCGGGGGCGCTACCGTAGTGAGCGGGACCGATCCGCTCCAAGCGAGTGGGTTGCCATCGCAGCCTGCTACGCGTACTTGCCCGGGGACAGAGATGCCCTTGTCGACCAGTGCCGAAACGACACCCGAGGCCAGCACGTCGGTTAGACCGACGACAAAATCGGGACGTTCGTCCGCGGGGCGCTCGGCGATTTGGGCACCGATGCCGTAGCCGTCGGCAGCGGTATTCCATTCGCCGGCGTCGATGACTTCGATCTTGATATCGGGGTGCAGGGCGAGCGCCTTATGAATGCCAAGGACGCGCAGGGTGAGTTGCATAAATGCTGCTCTACCCACAACGGTGATATGGCGTGCACCGCGGGCGATGGCAAGTTCGGCAATGATGCGACCCTGGGCCTCGTTGTCGGCCGCTACGTAGTAGCCGGGCTCGGAGCAATGGATGTCCAGATGGACGATCGGCACGGGCATTTTAGTCATGGCCGGATGCCAGTCGGGGGACGCCATGGGCTGAACCATGACGCCGGACATCTGCGTGCCCATAAAATAGCGCAGGTAATGGTCCTCGAGAATGTCGTCGTTATCGGCGTTGGCGATGAGCAAGTCGTAGCCGTGCTTACGGGCCTCGTTGTGGGCGCCGCTGGCGATTTGGAGCGAAAAGCCGTGATCGAGACGGGGGAGCACCAGGCCAAAGGACTTGGTGGCGCCGCCGGCGAGCTGACGGGCGCTTTGGTTGGGCAGGTAGCCAAGGCGATTGATGGTCTCGTTGATGAGCTTGAGGGTCTCGGGGCGCAACTTTTCGGGATGGTTGAGCGCGTTGGAAACCGTGCCCAGCGAAACCCCGGCCTCGCGCGCGACGTCGCTGATTTTTACCTTTGCCATAGCGGCCCCTTTGATGCGTTTCAAGTACAAGCCAGATTGTAGCATCCCAAACCTACCAAAAAGGGACAGGTTTATTTTGGCAGGTTTTATCTGGGGAAACGCCGTTGCCAGCGCGACCACCACAAAGGTGCCTGTCCCCATTGTGGCGGTTTGGACCGGCTGGGCATGTGTGCATCGGGTGGTATCTAAGTTGAGATACCACTTCTGGTATATCAGCTTGCGTTTGCGTGAGTACAATACTCGAACGTTATGCGTCTCAGCGCCCCCTGTGCGTGGACGTCTTGCAGTCAAGCGGACGAAGGGATTTATCCTATGTGCGGAATTGTCGGCTACACCGGCTCTGATATTGCAAAGAACATCCTGGTCACGGGCCTCAAGCGTATGGAGTATCGCGGCTATGACTCCTCGGGCGTCGCGCTCGAGGTGGGCGAGGGCGCCGCGGCGCACCTCGACGTCATCCGCCGCGTGGGCAAGGTCGCGGGCCTGGAGAGCGAGCTTTCCAACATCGACAGTGACGCTACCTGCGGTATCGGCCACACCCGTTGGGCCACCCACGGCAAGCCCTCCGTCGTTAACGCTCACCCCCACACCAGCTGCGACGGTCGTATCGCCATCGTCCACAACGGCATCATCGAGAACTTCGCCGAGCTGCGCGAAGAGCTGGAGGGTCGCGGCCACCACTTTAAGAGCGAGACCGATACCGAGGTCTTCGCGCATCTGATCGAAGAGGCTTATGCCGAGACGCACGACCTGATGGCCTCCGTGCGCGAGGCTTGCACCCACGTGGTCGGTGCCTATGGCCTGGCCGCCGTGTGCGCTGACGAGCCCGGCGTGATCGCCGTGGCCCGCAAGGATTCCCCGATCGTGGTCGGCGTGGGCGAGACCGGCTCCTACGTTGCCTCTGACGTCATTGCGCTCATCGATGCCACCCGCGATGTCGTGGTGCTCGAGGACGGTCAGTTTGCCAAGCTTACGCCCGCAGGCGTCGAGTACACCGACGAGGCCGGCAACGTTATCGAGCCCAAGGTCACCCACATCGACTGGGACCTGGACATGGCGGAAAAGGGCGGTTATCCCGACTTTATGCTCAAGGAAATCCATGAGCAGCCGCGCGTCGTGCGCGACACGCTGGTCGGTCGTATGACGCCGGCCGGCGAGCTCGACATCGACGAGCTGGGCCTTTCGCTCGAGGAGCTCAACGACATCGACCGCGTCTACGTGATCGCTTGCGGCACCAGCTATCATGCTGGCCTCATTGCTAAGAATCTCATTGAGGGCTGGGCTCGCATCCCCACCGAGGTGGAGGCGGCCAGCGAGTTCCGTTATCGCAACCCCATCATTACGCCGACGACGCTTGTCGTTGCCGTGTCCCAGTCGGGCGAGACGGCCGATACCCTTGCCGCCATTCGCGATGCGCGCATCAAGGGTGCCAAGGTCTTCGGCATCACCAACGTGGTGGGCAGCCCCGTGGCGCGTGAGAGCGACGGCGTCATCTACACCAAGGCCAACAAGGAGATTGCGGTCGCCTCGACCAAGAGCTTTATCGGCCAGGTCGTGAGCCTCACGCTTTTGGCCCTTCTGCTGGCGCAGGTCAAGTACCGTCTGACCACCAAGCAGGCACGCATGCTGTTCCGCGAGCTTTCCGATACTGCCGAGCAGATCCAGTGGATTTTGGATACCCAAACCGAGGCCGTTCATGAGGCTGCCCTGCTGTGCAAGGACGCGCAGTCGGCGCTGTTCGTGGGCCGTGGCATGGGTGCCGCTATTTCCTACGAGGGTGCGCTCAAGCTCAAGGAAGTCAGCTACCTGCACGCCGAGGCATATGCCGCCGGTGAGATGAAGCATGGCCCCATTGCCCTGATCGACCCGGGCTTCCCTGTCATCGCCGTGGCCACCAAGAGTGCCACCTACGACAAGACCGTGTCGAACCTTATGGAGTGCAAGGCGCGCGGCGCCAAGGTCATCGTCGTTGCCACCGAGGGCGACGAGGAGATCAACAAGATTGCCGACTGCATCATCCGCGTGCCAGCAGTCCGCGACGTGTTCAGCCCCATCACGGCGAGCGTTCCGCTGCAGCTGCTCGCCCGCGAGGTCGCCATCCTGCGCGGCTGCGACGTCGACCAGCCTCGAAACCTGGCCAAGAGCGTCACGGTAGAGTAGTTGGTTCCGCCGTTCTAGCGACCAAGGCCCGGCTCCGCATCAAGACGGAGCCGGGCCTTTTTGCATTTGACCAGATAAAACCTGCCAAAATGAACCTGTCCCTTTTTGGCAGGTTAGCGGAGCTTGCTGGTCTCGAAGTACTCGGGGAACTGGTCCAGAACCTCGGTTTGGTTGCGGAACATCATATGCAGGTGCTTGCTGACCAAAAAGCTCGCTTCGATGGGGTCGCGACCGGCGATAGCGCGGCGAATCTGCTTGTGCTCGTTCACGATGTCCTGATTGTCGAGAACCTGCGTGGCGGCGCGCAGCCAGCGGAAGCGCTCCAGGTCGGCATTGGTCTCTTCGAGCCACGACCACACGGTGCTGCGACATGCGATGCTAAAAATCATGTGATGCATGAGGTTGTCGCTCAAAAAGAAGCCGATGCGATCCTCTTCGGCCATGGCCTTTTCCTGCAGCGCGATGGCGCGGTCGAGCTGCTCGATGCCGGCCGACGTGGCGCGCGCACAGCACTCCACGATCACCTGCTTTTCCAGATGTTCGCGGATGTAGCAGGCACTCTCGGCAAGGGTGAGGTTGATGGGTGAGACGTAGGTGCCGCTCTGGGGCACGGTGCGCACCAGGCCTTCCTGCGCCAAGCGAACCAAAGCCTCACGCACGGGCGTGCGCCCCATATCCAGGTCGTCGCAAAGTTGCTTGACGCCCAGCTTTTCGCCCGGCTTGTAGTCCAGGTAGACGATTTTGCGTCGAATGGTGTGGTAGGACTGGTCCTGTAGGCTCGTTTCCTGCTCGCCGACGTGCATCGATTCTTCCATAGCGCTTCGCAACTGTTCTATCAAACTCATATGTCAGTTGTTAATTATGCCACGAATCAGCTCTCCGCGGTGGGTAATTCGGCTGTTGCCTGAGAACTATTGCGGCATCTTAGTCTGTGTTTGCGCAAGGCTGCGCTCAATGTTGCCGTATCATAAGCCGTCGCAAACGTGAAATAGAAAGAAGGAATCCCATATGCAACTGGCAAATATCGTACGCGAGCGCTGGAAAGGCGTCTTGTTCTGCCTGATCATCGCCATTCCCGCGACGTTGTTCGGCAAACAGATTGAGGTGGTCGGCGGTCCGGTATTCGCCATCCTCTTTGGCATGGTCCTGGCGCTCGTCTTTCCCAAGAATCGTCGCGAACAGCTCGCCGCCGGCGTCACCTATACGTCCAAAAAAGTCTTGCAGTACGCGGTTATCCTGCTTGGCTTTGGCATGAACCTCTCCCAGATTCTGTCCAAGGGCGCCCAGTCGCTGCCGATTATCGTGGCGACAATCTCGACCTCGCTTGTCATTGCCTTTGTGCTCTGCCGCGTCATGAACGTGCCGGGTAAGATCGCGACGCTTGTGGGTGTGGGCTCGTCGATTTGCGGCGGTTCGGCCATCGCCGCGACCGCGCCCGTCATCGATGCCGACGATCGCGAGATTGCCCAGGCCATTTCGGTCATCTTCCTGTTTAACGTTATCGCAGCGCTCGTGTTTCCGACGCTCGGCGGCATGCTCGGGCTGACCAACGAGGGCTTTGGCCTGTTTGCCGGCACCGCCATCAACGACACCTCGTCCGTAACGGCTGCGGCGAGCGCCTGGGACAGCATGCATCCCGGCGCAAATGTGCTCGAAAGCGCCACGGTGGTCAAGCTCACCAGGACGCTGGCTATCATTCCCATCACGTTGGTCCTCGCATGCTGGCAGATGCATCTGGCACGCAAGGCCGGCGGCGACGCCAAAAGCACGTTCTCGCTTAAACGCGCGTTTCCCATGTTTGTGCTGTTCTTTGTGCTGGCGAGCGTGATCACCACGGTGTTTCAGCTTCCCGTGTCCATTACGGCGCCCATCAAGGAGCTGTCGAAATTCTTTATTGTGATGGCCATGGCGGCTATTGGTTTTAATACCGATATCGTTGAGCTGGTCAAAAAGGGCGGCAAGCCCATCGCGCTGGGCTTTTGCTGCTGGATTGGCATTGCGTGCATGAGTTTGGGAATGCAACACGTACTGGGAATCTGGTAGAGAAGTAGCTTGTTTGCGTGCTGCGTGCTGGTGAGCGCATCCTCGCGGTGGAGCGATAGGAGCTCTTGCGGGTATGGCTTGTCCGCAGGTTTATAAGTCCCGAAGAGCTCTTATCGCCCCGCCAGGATGGCGATGCGGGGCAACACCTATACTCGCAGGACGGCGCTTTCTGCCCTATAGTGTTTGGTGAGCAATATCGTTCAATTTTGAAACACTCGGTCGTGCGACCGCCGGCGGTTGCACGTCGCTGCAGACAGGGGCAAATCATGGATAGCGATGCCAAGCTGAACATCTTGACCGATGCCCTAGCTGCTGCCGGGGCATCGGCATTGGCAATCGATGCGCGTGGGGACGTCGCGATCTCGACCATGAATGACGCGGCGCTTGAGCGGGATGTGGCGGCTTTTGTTGCCGAACGCCTCGACCGTATAGGAGACGGCGCGCGTCTTGTTATGGGGCGTGCGGGTACGCGCCTGAGCCTGACCGTTCGCCCTACCGACAAAGAGGGCGGGGGCCTTTGGGCCGTCGTGGTCCGCGAGGTGCGCGGCGCCGCGGCGCATTCGGGCATCGAGTGGCTCAACGCCGACGAGGTTGAGGCCCGCTACGAATCGAGCGCGTACGGCATCGTTGAGGGGGCGGCCTCGGTGGCTGCGCCGGTTGCCGAGAGCTACGCGCGCGGTGTGCCCCTTATGCTCGAGGGCGAGCTGGGAGCGGGTCAGGTCGAGATCGCCAAGCGCCTCTATCTGGACGGTCCTTTTGCCGATCAGCCCTTTGTTTCCATCGCGCTCGATGAACTCACCGATCGCGGTTGGCGCCATGTGCTCAAAAGCGCCGAATCGCCGTTGTTCCAAACGGGGCTGACCCTTTGCATTGAGGGCTGGAACGCGGTTGGCCCCCAGCGCCTCCGCGAGCTGGTCTCCACGATGACCGACACCGCGTTGGCGACGCGCTGCCATGTGGTGCTGACAGCGAATGACATGCCGGGCGGCAGCGAAAGTGATCAAGCCGCCTTTGTGACCGAGCGCTTCGCCTGTGCGGTGAGCGTGGCGCCGGCAATCGCCGAGCAGGGAGCCGCGTCGACGAAGGTTGCGCGCTATTTGGAATATCTCGCTGACGCATTTGGGACGGCAGCGCCCACGCTGTCTTCCGCGGCGACGAAGACGCTCGATGCTTACCGCTGGCCGCGCAATTATCTGCAGCTCCGCGAGGTCTCGGAACGACTGTATATATTGGTGGGGGCGGGCGCGGTGGACCGCGCTGTGGCGGAGGAAGTGCTCGCCCAAGAGGACGTGATTAAGACCGCAGCCTTTGGCGCCCCGACGCTCGAAAGCGACCTGTATATCCTGCGACCGCTGGCCGATACCGAGCGAGATATCGCGCATCTGGTTGTAGATCATCTCCACGGCAACCGAACCCGTGCGGCGGAGGTACTGGGCATAAGCCGTACAACGCTGTGGCGCTTGCTGAAGGACGATGACCGTTGAGCGAGGCGCCCGTGACCGCGCGCGACGCGTGTGCTACAGTCCAAAGCGTTATTGTTTCGATTTGGTTACGGCGTGCGAGGGCATATGGCTGAGACTTCAAAACCGAGCCGCAGAAGGCGGAGTGCCGCGCCGGTCAACCGACGCACGACATCGGTGACGTGGGGCAAACACGCCTCGGGGTTTGATGGCTCGTTCAAGCGCACTAAATACGGCTATCCTTCGGCAAGCGCCCGCTTGGCAATGCAGGCAGAGTCCTCGCTGTGGGGCCGCAAACGCGTGGTGGGCTCAAAGCTCAAGCACGACGGAACGCTCGGTTACATCAGCCGCGGGGCGGCTCGCCGCAGTGGACTCAATCCGGCTGGTTGGCATCGTTATGTTCCGATCGTGGCCGTCGTTGCAGTGATCGTCATCGCACTCGCTGCGCTTGGCTACGCCGGCGGTGGCGCCAACTTGGACGCAGTGTTTAAATCGCCCGAGCTCGCGCATGCAGGCACAGAAGTTATCGAGGGCGCTCAGACCCAGACAGGCGTCGCGCCCCAGCGTGGTATCGTTGCGGCGGCCTCCACCATCGCAGATGCTCAAAAGGACGAAGGCGAGCAAGGTAACGACGCCGAAACGACCCAGACGAACGAAACGACGACAACGGCGACGTCAATATAAGTTACGAGTGGGGTAGCTAATTTGGGACGGGGCTTTTTTAGCTGCCCAAGACAGTGGCTCATTCGATGTCAGTCGCCAAAAGCGAGCGAGCCGCATTTGCGCCAAGGTGACGTGAAATGAGAGGGCGCTGACCTTCTGGTCGCGCCCTCGAAATTGAACGTCAGATTGGCGTGAATGCGGCCCGCGCAGCGTCAACGAGCCCGCCGTTCGGTAGAACGGCGGAACTAATTACCTTACGTAGACGACGTTGTCGCGGCGCGGTTTTGCCTCGGGTAGCGTGTCCTCGGCGTAGCCAAGAATGCAGTTACCGACACCGCGCAGGCTGCCGTCGGCGGGCAGGCCCCAGCTGGCCAGCAGCTCCAGGCCCTCGGGCGAGTCAAAGACCTCATGCGCGCGGTGAATCCAGCACGAATCGACACCCAGTGCATAGGCGGCGTTGAGCAAGTTGCCCATGGCGAGCGAGCCGTCTTCCAGATGTGTGGGCACGCTGCGGTCAACCAGCACCACCACAACGGTCTTGGCGCCATAGAAGGGGTCGCTGTTGCTGTCCATGACCTGGGCGTTGAGCTGTGAGAGACGCTCGACGGTCGCGGGGTCGGTGACGGCGACAAACGTCACCGGCTGGCGGCCCATGCCGCTCGGTGCATATTGGCCGGCTTCGATAATCCGTGCAAGCTTTTCGGCCTCGACGGGACGATTGCTGTATTTGCGGCAGCTGCGGCGGTGAATGAGTGCTTCGATAGTCTCCATGGTGTCTCCTTGCGGTGGCGTTGCAGATGCCCCGTTCATACCCGTCGGGCTTAAACGATAGACGGTCAATTGCCCGGCCAAAAGGATAGATTCCAATTGGGAAAGTAGGTTTGCATAAAAGTACCTTCAGAATGTGACAAACAAATGGGATGGTTAAACGTTTTATCCCGTCTACCCTGCGGTTTTTTACCACTTGCCTAAATGACGAACGCATAACCTTTGATAAAGGTTTTACTAAAGGAGTACCAACGTTTATCAATGCGCCGTGGTGGCGCCGGGCCAGGAGGTAACATCATGTTCCAGGCTGGAGATGTCGTCGAGACCGATTTCGAAGGATTTCTGAAGCTGCTGCGTTCCAAGACGCGCGCTTTCGTGTCGATCAACGATCACGAGTACTACATCACGCACACCGATGGCTATTGGCGTGTTCAGGATTGCGAGGCCCTCAACGACAAGGGCCACTTTACTGACTGCTCCGAGCTGGTCAACACGGTCTGCGAGGTCGTCGAGCTGCCGTGGATTGCCGGCAAGAGCCTGCATGACAGCTTCTCGGGTGCTACGGTCTATGAGGCCGTCGCTGCTTAACAGCCAACACTCGATATTCTCTCGCAACCGCCGGCGCCGCCCCCGCGCCGGCGGTCTTTTTTGTCGATATGCTTATGTAGAGCCGACCATAAACAACGAGCTTGTTGACGATAGTCAAAACTCGGACTAATGTAGAGATATTAATTGGTCAAAACTCGGACTATCGAATGGTGGGAGAGATGAATAGTGCAGTTAGCCCGGTCGATTTCGACCGGATGCTCAACGGGCTTGACCGTATCTATTCGAAGTTCGCGCGCGCCTGCGGTCTTTCGGACTGCGCCTACTGGATGCTCGTCGACACGAGTGCGGCGGGCGGAAGCGTTGCCGCGAGTCGGCTGACGAGTGAATGGTTCTACAGCAAACAGACCATCAATTCGGCGATCAAGACGCTTAGGGCGCGAGGGCTTGCGACGTTGGAGTTTGCCGAGGGCAGTCGTAAGAACAAGGTTGTGCGACTGACCGAAGAAGGCGTGCAGTTTGCCAAGCGCTACGCGTTGCCGGCGCAAAAAGCCGAGCAACAGGCATTCGAGGCGCTCGAGCCGTGGGAACAGCGCGAGATCATGCGCTTGGTCGGTAAGTTCTCCCATGTTCTTAACGAAGAGTGCGAGGCATTTAAACGGCAAGTGGCCGCCGAGAACGAGGCTGACGATAAGGGCGAGGGGGACACATGCGACTCTTAATGAGGTTTATGAGGCCGTACCGCGGTCTGATTGCGGTGACGCTGTTTGCGGTGCTGATAGATAACGTCGGTACGCTGTTGGTTCCCACGATGCTGGCGAACATGGTCAACACCGGTATTACCACGGGCGACATCGACTATATTTTACGCAACGGCCTGTACATGCTTATCGCGACCGGCATGGCCAGCGGCGGCACGGTGTTGGGCTGCTATCTTTCGGCGCGCCTGGCCGCCAACGTGGCCTGCGATATCCGCAATGCCGTGTACGACAAGTCGCTCGAGCTGTCCGCCAGCGACTTTGAGCGCTTTGGCACGGGTTCGATGATCACGCGCTCACTCAACGACATCAACGTGATTCAGCAAGCTGTCCTTCAGACGATTCAGTTGGTGCTGCCGGTGCCGTTCTTGGCCGTGGCAGGCATCATTTTTGCTTGGTTCATCGATCCCGCCATGGGCACGCTGCTTGGTGTGGTCGTTGCGATCGTGCTGGTGGCGGCGGTCTTTACGGTGGCTAACGCCGCGCCGATCTTTATGCGCCTGCAGAGCTTTATCGACCGCATGAACGTGGTGCTGCGCGAGAACATCGTGGGCGTGCGCGTCATCCGCGCATTTAACAAGGAGCGCCACGAGGAGCAGCGCCTGGACGAGGTGTTTAGCGATTACGCGGCCAACGCCATCAAGGTCAACCACCTGTTTGTGGGTCTCGACAGTTCCAGCTTCTTTTTGATGAATATCGCCGAGGTGGCGGTGCTGTGGGTGGGCGGCAACCGCGCGGGCGTCCACGCCATGCAAATCGGCAGCATCTCGGCCGTGTTGGAATACGCGATCTTGATCCTGTTCTTTGTGATGATGGCGCAGATGGTGATTCTGACGCTTCCGCGCGCTGCGGCGTGCCTCAACCGCGCGCAACAGGTGCTCGAAATCGAGCCGAGCATCGTGGACGGCAAGGCAACGCTGGGCGACGGGGCGCCTGAGTCCGCAGATGGTGCCGACGCGGTTGCCGTGTTCGACCATATGTCGTTCCGTTTTGACGATGCCGACGAGGATACCCTGTGCGACCTGAGCTTTGCCTGTCGCCGTGGCCAGACCACGGCGATTGTAGGCTCAACGGGCTCGGGCAAGTCAACGGTGGCCAAGCTCTTGTTGCGTTTCCACGATGCCACGAAGGGCGCCATTCGCCTGAACGGCGTTGACCTGCGCGACCTTTCGCAAGGTGAGATTCGCGGGCATATCGCTTACGTGCCGCAGAAGGCGTGGCTGTTCTCGGGTACGGTGGCGAGCAACCTGCGCTTTGGCAACGAGGGCTCGACCGAGGCTGACATGCTCCATGCGCTGGAGGTTGCCCAGAGCACCTTTGTGCTCGATCAGCCCCAGGGGCTCGATACTCCGGTATCCCAGGGCGGCACGAACTTCTCGGGCGGTCAGCGCCAGCGCCTGGCGATCGCCCGCGCACTCATGAAGCATGCCGATCTATATATCTTCGATGACAGTTTTTCGGCCCTGGACTTTAAGACCGATGCCGCCCTGCGCCATGCGCTGCAGGACGAGACGCGCGATGCCGCGGTGCTCATCATCGCGCAACGTATCTCGACTATTTTGCATGCCGATCAGATCGTGGTGCTCAAAGACGGCGAGATCGTGGGCCTAGGCACGCACGACGAGCTCATGGAAACCTGCGAGGTGTACCGCGCTATCGCGGAATCGCAGATGAAGGGAGGTGAGTAGCATGACCGAGGAGCTCAAGAAGCAGGGCGGCGTTGATGACGCCGCTGCCGCGGTACTGGTCGAGGAAACGGCTGCCGTGGCATCCGAGCTGGATGACGCCGCCAAGGCTGCAGCCGAGCGCGAGGCTCGCCGCCAAGCGCTCTACGAGGAAAACGAGCGCGCCGAGGACGAGCGCGCCCGCGCTGAGGCAGAGCGCATGCGCGATGTGGACGACGAGGACGAGGACGAGAAACCCCGCGACACCTGGGCGACGGTGCGCCGCCTGTGGAGCGAGGCTGCCGGCGACCATTGGCGCTTCTATATCGTGTTCGCGAGCATTGTGTTCTATGCCATCTTTAACACCGCCGCGCCGGCATATAGCGCCCGCGTGATCGATGAGCTGTGGGGCCACATTCAGGTGGCGTTTGCCAACGATACCACCTTCAACATCACCTGGGAGAACTGCGGCAGGACCATCTTCATCTACTTTATGATTTGGACGGCCGCTGCCTCGTTCTACGCGCTCCAGAGCTTTTTGATGTCGAGCGTCGCTGAGCGTCTCAATCTGCGCCTGCGCAACCGCATCGCGCAAAAGCTCAACCGTCTGCCGCTTGCCTTCTTTGACGCGCATCGTCCCGGTGAGGTCGTCAGCCGTGCGACCAACGACTTGGACAAGATGTCCGAGAGCATGCAGCGCGGCTTGCTGCAGCTTCTGGTGTCGATCGGTACCGTGGTGGGCGCTGTGATCGTGATGTTCGTGTTTAGCGTGCCGCTCACGCTCGTCTTTTTGTTCTTTATGACGCTGTCGCTGCTGGTGACGAAGGTCGTTTCGCGCCGCACGCACGATGTGACGGGCGAGCGCCAGGAGTGGGTGTCCAAGATTACGAGCGCGGTCGAGGAAGGCTATTCGGGCCGTTTGGTGATTCGCGCATTCAACCGCGAGCACCAGAGCTCTGCCGAGGTGCACCAGGCCTCGGGCGAGCTGGCGCGCGTGAGCACCAAGGCCGACTTTATGATCAATGCCGTCGGCCCCGCGGTGCGCTTTATCGGCCGTTTGGCGCAGATCGTTATTGCGCTTGTGGGCTGCAGCATGCTGGTTGCCGGTCACATGACCGTCGGCGTGTTCCAGGCGTTCTTCCAGTTTATTTACGAGGCGTCCGAACCCATGACGCAGCTGTCGTTTACCTTTAACTCGCTGCAGAGCGCGCTGGCGAGTGCGGAGCGCGTGTTCGACCTGCTCGATGAGCCCGAGATGGAGGCCGATCCGCTGCCGGACAAGGCCGCCAAGCTGCCGGGTCGCGTGGAGGGCCGCGTCTCCTTTGAGCACGTGCGCTTTGGTTATTCGCCCGACAAGCCGCTTATGCGCGACGTGTCGTTTACCGCCGAGCCGGGCCAGAAGATTGCCGTGGTGGGAACCACGGGCGCAGGCAAGACGACGCTCATCAACCTGCTCATGCGCTTCTACGAGATTGACGGCGGGCGTATTACGCTCGACGGCGTGGATACGAGCCGCATGGACCGCGGCGAGCTACGGCAGCAGTTTGGCATGGTGCTGCAGGACGCCTGGCTGTTCGATGGCACGATTGCCGAAAACATCGCCTACGGCTGCCCCGAGGCAACGCGCGACGAAATTGTGGCCGCCGCTCGTGCCGCGCAGGTCGACTTCTTTGTGCGCACCATGCCGCAGGGCTACGACACGCGCGTGGCCAACGATGCCGAAAGCATCAGCCAGGGCCAACGCCAGCTGCTGACCATTGCGCGCGTGCTGCTCAACAACCCGGCGATTCTCATCCTGGACGAGGCGACCTCAAGCGTGGACACGCGTACCGAGCTTGCCATCGGCCGTGCCATGGACGCGCTCATGCGCGGGCGCACGAGCTTTGTGATCGCGCATCGCCTGTCGACGATCGTGGATGCCGACCTGATCTTGGTCATGGATCACGGCAACATTATCGAGCAAGGCACGCATAAGGAGCTGCTCGATGCCGAGGGTGCCTATGCCGACCTCTACTTGAGCCAGTTCGCCTAATGTGACAAAGGGACAGTCCCACATGTCACATCGAAAAAAGGCGCGCCGGGGATTGATCCCCTGGCGCGCCTTTTGCATCGGTGCCGATGTCGTTTTGTGCCGCTTGCGTTCCTAGCGTTCGTCCACGAGCTTGGCGACGAGGGCCTTGAGCTCGGTCACCTCTCGCTCGAGTTCCTTGACGCGGCGGGCGTTCTCGGTGATGCCCTGGCGGTTAAGGGCACTCTGCTCGGCGGCGTCATCGGGCATGTACTCGCGATGCTGCTTGGCGTCGAAACTCTCCTCGAACACGCGGCAGCCGTTGCGCTTGATGATGCGTCCCGGCACGCCCACGACGGTGCAGTTGTCGGGCACGTCTTTGACGACGACTGAGTTGCCGCCGATCTTGACGTTGTTGCCGATGCGGATGTTGCCGAGCACCTTGGCGCCCGTGCCCACGGTGACGTTATTGCCGAGCGTTGGGTGGCGTTTGCCGGTCTCGTTGCCGGTGCCGCCGAGCGTGACGCCCTGATAGAGCACGCAGTTGTCGCCCACAATGGTGGTCTCGCCGATGACGACGCCCATGGCGTGGTCGATAAAGAAGTGCTTGCCGATCTGTGCGGCGGGATGAATCTCGACGCCGGTGATATGACGGGTGATTTGCGAGAGCACGCGGGCGAGCGAGCGATGTCCATGCTCCCACAGCCAGTGCTCGGGCACGTGGTTCCACTTGGCGTGCAGGCCAGGATAGGAAAGGAAGATGACCAGACCGTTTTGCGCGGCGGGGTCCTGCGCTTGGACGGTCTTGATGTCCTCGCGAATGGTATTGATAAAGCTCACCGGCCGCCCTCCCTTAGCGCCATGGCAATGCGATTCAATAAAGTATAGCGATTCGCTAGGGATTAGGAAGGACAATCTTGGCGGCATTGCGCTACAAGTGTCAGTTATGCAAACTTGCTGGTAATGGAGTCATGCTTTTGTGGGGTTGCGCACGAGGGGGCACCGCAACCGTATACTGGTCAACTTGGACGTATCCGCGCCCACAACTGAGAGGTTTTACTTCATGGGTTTCATCAATTTTATTGCCGAGCTGCTTAAGGACCCGCGCACCGCGATCGCCAGCTGGATCGCCGCCGGCCCGCTTATGGCCTACGGCTGCGTGTTCCTGATCATCTTTATCGAGACGGGCGTGGTGTTCTTCCCGTTCCTTCCCGGTGATTCGCTGCTGTTCGCCTCGGGTTTCTTTGCCCACAACGGCGGCTTTAACATCGTGGCGCTTCTGGTCACCGCATGGGCCGCTGCCATTTTGGGCGATCAGTGCAACTTTATGATCGGTCACTTCTTTGGCCGCAAGATCATCGCTTCGGGCAAGGTCAAGGCCATGACGCCCGAGCGCATCAAAAAGTCCGAGGACTTCTTGGACAAGTGGGGTCACCTGGCCATCTTCCTGGGTCGCTTCTTCCCGTTTATCCGCACCTTTGTGCCCTTTATCGCTGGCATGGGCGGCATGCACTGGCGCAACTTTGTCGTCTTTAACGTGCTGGGCGGCATTACCTGGTCAACGCTCTTTACACTGCTGGGCTACTTCTTTGGTGGCATTCCCTTTGTACAGGAGCACTTTGAGCTGCTAATCGTTGGCATCGTTGCCGTGTCGATCATCCCGACCGTGGTCGGTCTGGTCAAGGCTAAGCTGGGCAAAAAGAACGCATAGCTCGAGCCAACGCGCAAACCGTACAGTTGAGGCCCGTCACTGCTTACGGTGGCGGGCCTCTTTAGCTTCGGTCAAATGAAAATACTTTAGTTAGTTAAAGAAAAACGTTTTATCAGACGCGTGCGGGGAGTACAATCTCGTGCATGCGAATCGACGTGCCATCGGCTTTGATGCTGCTCGCGTGTCCCGTCCGGCTCTACGCTCCGGGCGTGCGACGTTGCGACGCGGTCGGCCTCGGTCCTTGCGTGCGGGTTCGCGAGTATGCAACTGTGTATGTAAGGAGCGGCATATGACTGTCGAGAAGAAGGATATCGATTGGGGTAGCCTCGGCTTTGGCTACATGAAGACCGATTACAGCTACGAGGCCCATTGGAAGGACGGCGAGTGGGACGAGGGCGGCCTGACCACCGACCACACCCTGCATGTCTCCGAGTGCGGCGGCATCTTCCATTACTGCCAGGAGGTCTTTGAGGGCCTGAAAGCCTACACCGCCGAGGACGGCAGCATCGTCTGCTTCCGTCCCGACATGAACGCCGAGCGTATGTACAACTCTGCCCAGCGCCTTGAGATGCCCCCGTTCCCCAAGGACAAGTTCGTTGAGGCCGTCAAGCAGGTCGTTTCTGCCAACGCCGCCTGGGTTCCGCCCTTCGGCTCCGGCGCGACCCTGTACGTGCGTCCGTTTATGATCGGCTCCGGTGACGTGATCGGCGTGGCTCCCGCTCCTGAGTACACGTTCCGCATTCTCGTGACCCCGGTCGGTCCGTACTTTAAGGGTGGCCTCAAGCCCGTCAAGCTGCGCGTTTCCGAGTATGACCGTGCCGCACCGCACGGCACCGGCAACATCAAGGCCGGCCTGAACTACGCCATGTCCCTTAAGCCCACGATGGAGGCCCATCGCGAGGGCTATGCCGAGAACCTGTATCTCGACTCCGAGTCCCGTACCTATGTCGAGGAGACCGGTGGCGCCAACGTCCTGTTCGTGAAGGAGGACGGCACCCTCGTCGTTCCTCAGTCGCACACCGACTCCATCCTGCCCTCTATCACCCGTCGTTCGCTCGTTCAGGTTGCTCAGGACCTGGGCATGACCGTCGACCAGCGTCCCGTCGAGTGGGCCGAGGTCAAGGCCGGCACCTTTGTGGAGTGCGGCCTGTGCGGCACCGCTGCCGTCATCTCTCCGGTTGGCGAAATCGACAACAAGGTTTACGGCGCCGACGAGACCGTGACCTTCCCGGCTGGCTACACCGAGATCGGCCCTGTGATGAAGAAGCTCCGCGAGACTCTGACCGGCATCCAGTCTGGTGCTGTCGAGGACAAGCACAACTGGGTTTACACCGTCGCGTAAGCTGTCTTAGCTGTCCGGTCCGAGGGCGACCTTCCTTTCCGGTGCGTCCTCGGACATGAAAGAACCCCCGCTGCGCACTACGTGCGGCGGGGGTTCTTTCGTCCTGCGGAGTGCGCCGGAAAGGAAGGCCGCGCTTTTGTTTTGGTTCGCGCCATGTGGGGGGGGGTGGCGACGTGCATTTTTGCGAGTATTCTGCAATCGAAGGCCCCTGCATACCGACCTCGGGCAAAAAATCGGGATTTCTCGATGTTTTCTACGAATGATGGGCGGGGTTATGGGCTGGCAGCGTTTGATTTGCAGGGATATTCGCGGTCTTTGGCATTTATCGTGGCGCCCGAAGCTCTTGGTTACGTTGAATACTCCTGAAAATGCACGGCGCTTAGAGGGGGACCTTCGCGAAAAAGGAAACCGCCCCGTCGAAGTATGCATTCGACGGGGCGGTTTATACATTTGGCCGATTAAGGATGCGCTGTCAAACTACTAGAACTTGACGGTCGGGGCCTGGCGGGCTGCTTCGGCGGCCTCGAAGCCCTGGCGCTCCTTAAACTGGAAGATGCCGGCAAAGATGACAGCCGGGAACGTCTGAATGGCGTTGTTGTAGCTGAGCACGCAGTCGTTGTAGCTCTGGCGTGCATAGCTAATCTTGTTCTCGGTATCCTCGAGCGATGCCTGCAGCTGCGTAAAGTTGGTGTTTGCCTTAAGGTCGGGGTAGGCCTCGGCCACGGCAAAGAGCTGGCGCAGCGCACCGGTCAGCACGTTGTCGGCTTCCATCTTGGCCTCGGGCGTGGTGGCCTTGACGGCGGTGTTGCGCGCGCTGATCACGGCGGAGAGCGTCTCCTGCTCGTGCTTGGCGTAGCCCTTGACGGTCTCGACCAGGTTGGGGATCAGGTCGTTGCGGCGCTGCAGCTGCGTATCGATGTTCTGCCAGGCGTTATCGATGCGGTTACGCTTGGTGACCATGTTGTTGTAGATGCCGGCGATGGCGCAGACAATCACAATGACAACAACGATGCCGATGATGACGGTAATCATGATGTCTCCGTTTCGAATGGCCGCGGCGGCATGCGCCAGCTGCCGTTGGTATAACGCTACTAGTATACCCGCAACGTTTTGCCGTGCCGAACTTTCCGGCAAGCGTTATGTTTTCGGCGGGGTCGGTACCGGGGCAAAGCGCGCGAGGTACAGGTGTAAGATATGCGACAGATTGACGAGTGTTGTCTTTGCCCTGAGGATGGCGATACCAGTGGACCTTCGCATTAAGAAAACCTACCGCGCCCTGTTCGATGCCTTCACCGAGCTTCTCGAGGAGCATCGTTTTGAGGACCTGACGGTTGCCATGCTGTGCGACCGCGCCATGATTCGCCGCACGACGTTCTACAAGCACTTTCGCGACAAGAACGATTACTTTGCCTTTTATATCGATGAGCTCATGTCGGGCTTGCCGCAAAAACAGCCCGATGAGGCCGGCGCAGTGTCTGCCGAGGACGTGCGCGCGCTTCGGCACGCGATTTTGGACGATGCCATGGATTTAATTCTGGCGCACGAGCAGCTCATGGATAACATTTTGGCAAGCAGCATGTCGGGCATGTTGACCAACGTTATTTGCGACCGTATTGCCCGCTCCATCCGCGAGCGCGTGATGAACGTGCTTGCCGAGGATGCCCTGGCCCCCGTGCCACTTGAGACGACGTCTGAGTTTGTCGCCGGCGGTATTATTCGACTTTTCACGATATGGTGGGAGTCGGGTCACGATCTTGAGCGTCGACCTGAGATAGCCGACGTGGTCGATGCACTGTTTGAGCGGACCATGACACCGGTGAATCACTAAGGTGGCGGAGAGAGGGGGATTCGAACCCCCGGAACGCTCTCGCGCTCAACGGTTTTCAAGACCGCCGCATTCAACCGCTCTGCCATCTCTCCGTGAGTCGTAATGATAGCATCGTTTTGAATTTGCAACAGGGAAGGCGAACGATGACGATCACCGAAATCGACGAGAAGTTCATGCGCGAGGCGCTGGCGGAGGCGCGAGCCGCCGCGTCGGTGGGCGAGGTGCCCATCGGAGCCGTGGTGGTGCGCGCGGGCGAGATTGTCGCGCGGGCGCATAATCGTCGCGAGCTCGACCAGGATCCTTCGGCTCATGCCGAGTTCGCGGCCCTGTGCGCTGCCGCCCAGGCGCTTGGCCGCTGGCGCCTTTCCGACTGTACGGTCTACGTGACGCTCGAGCCCTGCTGCATGTGTGCGGGGCTTATGGTCAACGCGCGCGTAGGACGCTGCGTGTATGGCGCGGCCGATGCCAAGGCGGGCGCGCTGGGTTCGCTGTATGACCTGAATGCCGATTCGCGCCTGAATCATCGGTTTAACGTGACGGCTGGGGTCCTGGCGGATGAGTGTCGTGAGCTGCTGAGTAGCTATTTTGGCGGTCTGCGCGGAGCGGGCGGCGCTGGTTGCGGTTGTGGGGCCGATCTTGAGGCACATGCCGCTCATGCCGAGGCGCTCGCGTGTGCCGAAGAGGATGCTGGCACGGCGGTTGATTTTGGCCCCGTGCAGCGCCGGCCCCGCCGTGTGCTGCTGGCGATCGACTCCTTTAAGGGCAGCGTGTCGAGTGCGCAGGCGGAGGCGGCGGTTGCCGAAGGCGTGCGCCGTGTGTGGTCCGATGCCCAGGTGGCCGCGTTGCCGCTGGCGGATGGTGGCGAGGGAACGCTCGATGCTATCGCCGCGTGCGGCGGTGAGATTGTGACCTGCGAGGTGGCAGGTCCCTTGGGCAAGCGCACGTCTGCCCGGATGCTGGTTGATATCGAGCACGAGTCGGCTGTTATTGAGATGGCCGAAGCCGCAGGCATCGGGTATTCACCTTGCACGGAGTCGTCGGCGCTGGCTGCTACAACCTATGGCGTGGGCGAGCTGATGCTCCGTGCGGTTCGTGCCGGGGCAAAGACTATCTATATTGGTCTGGGCGGTAGTGCCACCAACGACGGTGGCGCCGGTATGCTGCAGGCGCTGGGCGCCCACCTTGTCAATGAACACGGCTGCGATATCGTTCCCGGTCTTGCAGGCCTTGAACACGTGGCGAGTATCGATGTGGCGCCAGCGCTTCGGACGCTGAACGGCGCACGTGTCGTGGTGCTTTCCGATGTCGAGAATCCGCTCGTGGGGCGTCGAGGCGCCCTAGCAGTGTTCGGCGGGCAGAAGGGCCTGCCGGCGGATGATGTCGAGGTGCTGTGCAGATACGACGGCTGGATGGTCGGCTACGGTCGCCTGCTCGATGCGGCAATTTTCGAGGCGCGAGCCCAGGGGTTGTTGCGCACACCCGAGAACGCACGGACATTTGGCTCGGTGCTTGGCGTGCCCGGCGCGGGCGCTGCCGGTGGCTTGGGCGCGGCGTTGCTGGCGCTCGGCGCGGAGCTACGCTCGGGCGTGGAGACGGTGCTCGATCTGATTGGGTTTGACGAGCGCGTATGCGATGTCGACCTAGTCATAACGGGCGAGGGCAATATGGACGAGCAGTCCGCCGCCGGTAAGGCGCCGGTGGGTGTGGCTCGTCGTGCGAAGCGATATGGCAAGCCGGTGGTCGCCGTCGTGGGCGGTCGCGCCGTCAACCTGGACACGGTGTATGAGCAGGGTATTGACTTGGTTTTGCCGATTTGTCGCAAACCCATGAGCCTGGAACAGGCGCTCGGTGTGCAAGAAGCCACAACCAACCTCATCTGTGCCGGCGAAGCAGCCGCCCAATCCTACGACCTCGCTCGCCTCTAGAACTTATTTCCCCGGGAGTCCGGTTTGGCCGAGTAGTCAAAATAGCCCCGTCCCAAACTAGCTACTTTGTGGGTTGTGGGGGATAAAGATTGCCGGTCGATTTGTCCTACTGGGGTATGTCGATGGCGCGAGTGGTTCGATTTTGAGCCTGAGTGGCAACCCGAGGCGAAATTTCGGGTCACCCAAATTGCTACAATTTTAAGCATATAGCGATGTCCTGCCTTGCGTTTCTGCGCGGGGGGGGGCGTATATTTGCATCGATGGGGACGACGACACATATATAATGAGCCGCTGCTTGCCGTCCTCATGGATTGGGGAGGGCCTTCATGAATCGCGTGTGTGCGAGAGCTCGAGAAATGCTAAAGCCTTTTGGCAAGAAAACCAATACCGCAAAGCGTGTCCTTAGGGTTTTGGCCGTCCCGCTGGCGGCGTGCGCGCTCATGTTTGGCGCGACGAGCGCGTCGGCTGCCGTGAGCGACCATACCGTGCAGACGGTGAATCCTACCGGCACCACGGTCAATCTGTTCGACTACTGGGTTGTCGATGGCGATAACGACAATTCCGCCAACGTAAACAACTACAACGAGAATGACAACACCGGCATCAATAAAGACCATCAGCTCAAGTTTAATGGCGGCGCCGGTACGGGCATTAACAAGTGGACGGGCAGAAGCGGTACCGCTGGCTACGGCCGCCTTCGGTTTGTTGAGAATCAGCTTGTAAATGGCTATCCGGCAATCAAGAAAGGCACCTACACCTCCCAAGGCAATGGCGTTAACTATACCGATGAGTCGCTGGCCTATCTCTTTAACAGTGACAACCAGAACGGCAAAGCCGTCTACAACAATGTGCAGGGCCTCTTCCAGCTCAAGGATGGCTATTACGTCTACGATTCGTACGGCTCTAACGGCAACTATGCCGTGTATAACCCCACAACGAATTCCTTTAATGTCTACAATAAAGCGGGTGTATATAAGGGCGATGCGAGTAAAGAAACCAATCTGGGTCAGTTCTTCCCCTTTGACTCGGCTAGCAAGGTTTTTGAAGAGAAGAACGGTCAGCTCTCTCCTCTTAAGATAACGGACGGAACAAACGATAAGCTCAACCATCACTTTGGCATGTCCATGACCACGGAGTTTGTCCAACCGATGAACGGCAAGACCACCGATGGTGACATGATCTTCGAGTTCTCGGGTGATGACGATGTATGGGTGTACATCGATGGCGTGCTCGTGGGCGATCTGGGCGGCATCCACGAGAAGGCGACGCTTGATATCAACTTTGCCACGGGTGCGGTGCATGTCGGCCATGTCGACAACGCAAATGATGAAGAAAAGACCATTCAAGACACCACCATTAAGGCGATGTTCGAAGCCGCCGGCGTAAATACCTCCAACTTCCGCGGCAACACCTTCTGTGACAGCAGCAAGCATACGCTGAGCTTCTTCTACCTGGAGCGCGGCGCGGGCGCATCGAACATGTCGCTCAAGTTCAACCTCACTACCCTGCCGTCGTCTGAGGTTGAGAAGGTCAACCAGAACGGCGAGGCGGTCAATGGTGCAACCTTCGCGCTGTATCGGTCCGATGGACCAAAAACTGACTGGAATGAGGGTGAGCTCATCGCTCAAGGCGAGACAAAAGACGGGGGTCAGCTGATACTTCAAAAGTCGGATGGTCAAAAGTCGGATGGCTCCGTTCTCTCGTTCGACCAAGAGCATGCCGATGGGCATGACTACTTTGTACTCAAAGAGATAAGCCTGCCCGCGGGGTACCGCTCGAGTCTGACCTCGTCGACCTCCGCAAAGTCAGGTGAGCTGCATCTGCAGTACAAGGAAGCTGCGAGCGGCACGGGCGGCGTGGTTGTTGCACCGGAAACAACGGTCACCACGGCCGACGGCAGCCCATGGACAGGCAGCCGCATGTGGCTGAACGGTGGCTATCTGGCTGCCAAGGAGACCATTTCCCTTTCTCAAAACACAAAAGACAATAAGAACAACCCCATTAGCTCGGGCACGACCTTTGCCGTGGTGCTCAAGCGCACCGACGAGAGCAAGAAAGACACGGACGAAAACGCATGGACGGCAGTCACGGGCAATCCGCTCGATGGCTACAAGCTATGCTCCGCGCACGGCATTGCCGGCGCGGTCGAGGCTGCAAAATCGGCCGACACGAGCGTCTTTGCCGTCAACACCAAGGGCGACTATGAGGTAACGGTCAGGTCGCTGCCCGGCGATATCGAGAAGTACGCCGCCATGATGGAGGACAAGTCCAAGTCCGAATATACCGTGGCGGTCTACCACACCACGGCGTCGTCTCTGGCAGAGGCAACCACGGAGAACACCTCCATGGTTGAATACCGGTCGACAAACAGACAGTTTTCAACCGTGATCCACCTCACCAACGTCCAAAACCGTCTGTTTGTGCAGAAGGTCGATGACCTGGGTGAGCCCGTGAACGGCGCGACGTTTGAGCTGTACCAGGCCAAAGACGTTACCGGCAATAGCCCCAGCACCTATGCCATTATGTCCGGCGCCGTGCCGTACGACACCGTGCAGGCAAATGGCATGACCTATCCGTATGAGATTAAGGGTGCAGCATGCTTCCCTCTCGATTCCGCAAAGCATGCGCCCCTTATCAAGGGTACGTACTATCTGCGTGAGTCTGGAAGTCCGGACGGCCATGAGCTAAATACCACCATCACCAAGGTGATCGTGGACGACTCCGGTGTGTACGTAGATGCTGGCGAGAAGAACGACGGCGTGCGCAGTATGAGCGGCCCGGGTTCGCTCATTGCCTCCCTTGCGCAGTTTGGCTCTCCCGACTCCATCGATAACACGCTTACGCACATCAAGGGCAAACTGCAGAGCGCGACTGGTGCAGATGCCAAGGGTAACCTGACGTGGGGCCAGACGAGCACTGCCCAGGGCGTGACGCCCTCGCTCGCGAACGACTTGATGCACATGCGCTATGACAAGGCGCCGCAGGGCACCAAGACCGTTCTGCGTTATGTCGAGGACAAGGGTGACCGCGACGGTCAGCTGGCGACGATCTTTGCCGATACGGGCATCAACCGTATGGCCCTCTACCAAGAGGACGACTCATCATATATTGACGATGCCTCCAAGACACGTACCAACCTGGGCACGCTCCAGCTCAACCACCTCTTTACCACGGCAACGGCCGTGCAGTATACCGATCGTCGTGTGGCACGCCTGCAGGTGACCAAGACCGTGACGGCAGACAGTGGTCTAACCGCGCCTACTAAGGACGCGAAAGACAACGACCTGACGTTTAGGTTTAAGTTCACCCTGCCAGAGTCCGAGAATGGCTACGAGGCGCATGTGTTCGATGCGGACGGCAAGGCCGTGGGCAATTCCTTTAGGCTCCACAACGGCGACACCCATTCCATCAAGGCCGGCGAGACCATTCGCGTATACGACCTCAAGAAGGGTGACAACTACAGTGTGAGCGAGCTCACCACCAAGGGCGAGGCGTCCAGTGGCAATGTACTGGCGAGTATCGTCAACGCTGTGACCGGCTCTGCCGATGAGTCGGTGCTTCCGGCTGGCTTTAGCCTCGTGAGCCGCAAAGCCGGCGGCGAGGAGCAGTCGGGAATTGGCAACACCATCGAGGGCAAGATTGCAGCGCTCGTGGACGGGGAGATCCCTGCGAGCAACAAACTCGAGTTTACCAACAACTACAGCGCCAGCCCCGTAAAGCTCGACGCCCAGAATGGTCTGAGCGCCAAGAAGGTGCTCGAAGGTCGCGATTGGGCCGATGGCGATTCCTTTACCGTGCAGCTTACGCCTAAGGACGGCGCCCCCATGCCCGACGGTGCCAAGAGCGCGATGGCGACGGTTGAGCTCACCAAGAAGACCCCGAAGGCGACGTTTGGTGATATTACCTATAACAAGCCGGGTACCTACACCTATACCATCTCGGAGGATATTCCCGGCTCCAATGCCAGGGCGGATGGCATAAGCTACTCCGCTGCCGTCTATACCGCGACGGTCAAGGTGGATGATAACCGCGCCGGTGCACTGGTCGTTACGAGCGTGGAGTATCAGCAAGTGCGTGACGACGCGGGTGTCGAGACCAAGACGGATGTTGCCGATAAGGTCGCAACCTTCACCAACCGTTACGATACGCACGAACATAGCATCATCATCCATGCCCAAAAGAACCTGACCGACAACGCCGGGACGTTCCCGCTTGCCCAGAATGCCTTTGACTTTAAGCTCGAGGGCGTGGGTGGCTATGCAGATGCCAGTGCGGTATTCAACCTCGATACGGTCGATAAGAACATGGCGGCCCCCATGCCACAGGGTACCGAGGGCAACACCGCGACCGTGGGCAACAACGCTGACGGTACGGTGACATGGCCGGCGATCTCCTATACCGCCAAGGCGGATGCGGGACGCGCCTACGTGTACAGGTTTACTGAGAGTCTCGGTAGCGTTGCGGGCATGACCTACAACTACGACGGATCGGTCTATTACGCCGTGGTGCGCAACGCCAAGAAGGGTGCTGGCATCCAGACCTCGATCGAGTACTACAAGGCCGCAGAAAACAACTCGGTAGAGCAGCTGGGCAAGAATATCACGCCCTCCTTTACCAATATATATAGTGTGGAGCCCACGAGCGTGACCCTGCAGGGCCAAAAGACTGTGAGCGGTCGCGACTGGAACCAGGGCGAGAGCTATGCCTTTGACCTTGCTGCCGCTACGGACGATGCCGGTGCGACCGGTTTGGGCAAGACCACAAAGCAGGCGGTAACGGATGGGGCTGTTGCCATCGTCGTCAACAAGGCTGTCGCCAGCACGCCCGAGTCGGGACGCGTGGCATCGTTCTCCTTTGGCACCGAAGCCGCCCCGACCGTGACGTTCAACCGCGCAGGCACCTTTAGCTTCAACATCACCGAGAAAGCTGCGCAGGATGGTCAGGCGGGCATGTCTATGGACAAGCACACCGCACACGCGACCGTCGTGGTGACCGATCTGGATGAGTCGGGCAACCACACGGGCATGCTGCGCGTGTCGAGCGTGACCTACGCCAACACCGGCGCCTCCGATGCGGACAAGGTCGTAACTGACAAGGCCGCCTTTACCAACGCGTACCATGCGTCGGGCACCTTTGGTGGCGTGACGGTGAGCAAGATCCTTGAGGGTCGCGCCTCTACCGCGGGCCAGTTTACCTTTGCCGTGACGGGTCTTTGGTACAACGGCGTTCAGACGTCGGTCGATGGCTCCGAGGCCAACCTGTCCAACAAGGCGGCAGGGGCTGGCGTGTCTGGTGCCGTGGTGAGCGCAAGCGGGCAAGAGAAGCTCTTTGCCCGTAAGCTCACGGAACAGGACCTTGGCCGTACATTTGCCTATCGCATCCACGAGAACCAGCCTACGGCTGCCGGCTACACCTATGACACCGGCTACACGGGCGATGCCATCGTGCTCGTCAAGGTTCTTGCACGCAAGAACGACCCCGCTAAGCTCTATACCGTGACGACCGTGCTCAAGGGTGCGGGTGTGACGGAGCTGCTGGGCGACGGTGCCGATGCGAGCGCGCTGACGGACGAAAAGATCGTCCAGCTCAAGCAAGATTCGACTACCTACGTGCAACAGTACGATGCAAGTGAGGCCGGCGCCACAACGCCTGCCGTCTCGTTTGTGAATCGCTATGAGGCAAGTCTCGACTATGGCGCCGCTGGCGGTCTGCAGATCGAGAAGACGTTGACGTATCCCAAGGACGCGACCGTTTTTGGCTCGCCTAAGAGCACGTTCCGTTATATCGTCAAGCCTGCCGACGAGACATCTGCCAGCAAGGTTGGCATTTCCACGAATGGCAAGGTCTTTGAGACCGCAAACGTCGAGGCCGACGCCCCCAAGACCGTGAGTTTGATACCTGCGGGTGGGTTGACCTTCACTCAGGATGATGCCGACAAGACGTTCACCTATACGGTGAGTGAGATTGACGACAAGGCGACGGGCTATACGTACGACAAGACGGTCCATACGGTTAAGGCTGTCGTGGCGGATAACGGCGACGGTACGCTTAGAGTCACGACAGCGGTAAGCAAGCAGGTCGATGGCAAGGACGAGCTCGAGGGCCAGTGGATCTATCCGTCTGGTGCAACGTCCACCGGTGTCGCGACGGTCAAATTCAAGAACACCTATACGGTCACCGAGGCGGCAACCTATACTCCGTCCGTGACGAAGGTTGTTGTCGGTGCCAATGCTCCGGACAAGTTCACCTTTGCCATGACCGCGGCTGACGATGCTACCAAGGCTGCCATCAGCGGCAGGCTCATCACCGGCTCTTCGATGAGTGCGGACAACGGCTACGCCGAGCAGAAGCAAACGAAGGAGGGCCTCAAGGACGGAGAGCACGAAAAGATTAACTTCTCGAAGCTCACCTTTAACAAGCCGGGCACGTATAAGTTTGCTATTAACGAGCTGGCCCCGAACGGCGGCCTTGGCGAGTGGACGTATGACGCGCACACCTACGCCCTGACCGTTACCGTAACCGATGAGGGCGGCAAGCTTGTGGCGCGTGCCGATGGCACGACCGGCTCGGAAGGCTTCATCTTCACCAATAGGTATCGCACCTCGACGAGTTACGAGCTCCAGGGCGGCCTAGAGCTCGTCAAGACGCTCAGCGGCCACGATCTGCATGCCGGCATGTTTGGCTTTACGGTGACAGGTAAAGATAAAGACGACGCCGCAACCGACAAGCTCAACAAGCTGCTGCGCGCAGATGATGGCAAGCTCACCGTGACAAACGATGAGCCGCAGGCCGATGGCACGTCCCATACCGGCATTTTGGGTGGCCTGACCTTTGCGACGGAAGATGCGGATAAGACGTTCACCTACAAGGTTGTCGAGAATAGGGACAACAAGGGTGGCTATCAATACGACTCCACCTATTGGATGGTTGAGATCGCGGTTAAGAAGCGCGGTGACGGTTCGCTCTATACCGTGACCACGGCCAAGCACTATGACGCCAACGAAGTTGAAGAGCCCCGCGATACGAAGACCTTTAGCTCCGAGAACGGTGTTGCCAAGGCTCAGGTGTTCTTTACCAACAGCTACGCTGCGACCGGAACATTCGACGGTCTTACTGCCGAGAAGGTAATGGATTCCGGCGACAAGATCGAGGCTGGCCAGTATACGTTTGACCTGTATGCCGAGAAGGCCGATGGCTCGCTCGAAAAGATGGATGAGGGCACGACTCAGGCGGCCAAGAACGGTACCGCTACGGTCGACTTTGGTAAGGTTAACTTTAAGCTTGGCGATGCTACCAGCGGAACTCATGAGCAGACGATTGACCTTGCCGGCGCCGTCAACGATGGCGTTGCCACCAAGCGCCACAATGCCGACCACACCACCACCTACAGCTTTAACCTGGTGGCAAAGGAGCGCTTGGCCAACCTGCCCGAGGGCGTGCGTTCCGTGGACACGTCCGCGACGTGCCGGGTGCTGCTCGAGGTGACCGACAACAACGATGGCACGCTGACGCCCAGGGTGACCTATCGCGACGGTACCGAGAACGGCAAGATCGTTTTCCACAATACGCGCGATAAGGTCAAGACGATCGGCACGGTCGCGAAGCCCGATGTGGACATCGACGGGCAGTTGCTCTCCGTGGGCGACTCCTACGTCTACACCATCAACTGGGCCAATACCGAAGCCGATGCCTTCGTGACCGTGAACGACGAGCTTCCCACAGGCGTCGTGTTCGAGGCCTTTGAGGGCGAGTATGCCGATAAGGGCGCCGCGAGCGGCCAGTCGCTTACTTGGAACCTGGGTAAGCAACCCGCGGGCAGCCACGGTTCGGTGCGCGTGCGCGTCAAGATTACCGAGGACGCTGTGAAGGACGCCCAAAGCGCTGTCGACACCATCAATAACACTGCCACCGTTACGATCGGCAACAAGAGCTATACCGGCACCACGACCAACTACGTGCCCAAGAAGTCCGAGAGCGATGCCCAGGATTCGACGGGGTCGGGTGTGGCGCTGGGCGACGAACTCACCTACACCATCGGCTACAAGAACACCGAGGGCGCGTCTGCCACGGTGACGATCACCGATGCCGTTCCCGCGGGAACCGAGTTCGTGGAGTTCGCCGGCGAGCATAAGGATGCCGGCTCCAAGGACAATGACGGCAAGCTCACCTGGACGCTGGCGGACGTTCCCGCCGGCGAGGAGGGCACGGTTCAGTTTAAGGTCCGTGTGACCGAGGACGCGTTTAAGAGCGGTGGCGCTTCGGGCGACATCTCCAACCAGGCGTCGGTGACGGTCGGCAACAAGCCTGCCGGCAAGACCAACACCACTACCGATCAGGTTTCTGACGGGCGCCTGACGTTGAGCAAGACGGTCACGGCCGCCGAAGGCATCACCGCGCCCAACAAGGCATTTACCTTTAAGGTGCTGCTCTACCAGGCCGATGGCACAACGCCTCTGGCCGGCACCTTTGCGTTCGCTGGTCGCCCCAGCGGCACCAATGGCACTTATGTAAGCGGACAGATCAAGAGCGGTGACACCATCGCGCTTAAGGCCAGCGGCTCTGTCACGGTTACCTTGCCCACGGGTACGCACTACGAGGTGCAGGAGCTCGACTCCAAGGGTGAGCTCATGACGAGCGAGGACGGCTTTGCGGTTGCCGATAAGGCGAACCCCCAGAAGGGTACCGTCGGACAGGCGACGCAGGTGGGCTTCACCAACGTCTACAGCGTGGAGTCCACGAAGGTGGAAAACGCCTTTAAGGTGCAAAAGAAGATCTCCGGACGCAACTGGACGACATCGGATGTCTTTACCATGACGCTGGCTGCCCAGGGCGAGGCGCCCATGCCCAAGGGCGCCAAGGAGGGCGTGTCGACGATTGAGTTGCACAAGGATGCCCAGGTCGGCAACTTCGGTGCTATCGAGTACACCAAGCCCGGTACCTATACCTATATGATTACCGAGCAGTCGGGTGACGAGGCGGCACTCACGTTCTCGAAGGCCACCTATCGTGCCACCGTCACGGTGACCGACAACGGCGCCGGCAAGCTGTCTGCCAAGACCAAGATTGCACAGCTGACTGACGATGCGGGCGACGCTGCTGAGCGCACGGTCGAGGCGGCGGTCTTTACCAACACCGCCAAGACCGGCAGCCTCACCGTCAAGAAGACGGTCGTCGGCGGCGACAGCCAGCGCGAGTTCGGCTTTGCGGTCACGCTGACCGACGGGGACGGCGAGCCCGTCTCCGGCACCTTCGGCAAGGGCGAGCACGCCGTGACGCTCACGGACGGCAAGATGACCTTCACGCTTAAGGACGGCG
>CABUUB010000008.1 GCA_902494625.1 uncultured Collinsella sp. | reverse complement strand
GGGGGGGGGGTACGATATCTGAGCCGTACAAAATATCAGACCCTCTATTGAAAAGTTGTGTAGGGGTTAGCCGCAGTTGTTGGATAAAGCAGACAAGTGTGGGGACAAATAACCACTTACGGCAAAAATAGTAGCATTTGGCGGAAAGACGTTGATAAAAACGCGGAAGCAGCTACGGTGATTGTTAGAAATAGATTTCAGATTGGCTTTTTCGAACTCATCTATTAAACGTCTTAGAAAAGTGGCTAATCCTTGATGGGATCGAATATAGCCTCGATGGGGATGAAATAATCACGTTGGCAACGCGCGGATTCAGACGATTTATTTCACTTCTTAGTGGCATGGCGCTTGCGCTTGTCATAGCCCTTGCCGTTGTTTCTTTTGCTCCCCGCGCATTTGGTTACATGCCCTTTGCCGTGCTCTCGGGATCTATGGAACCCGAGCTTCCCGTCGGCTCCATGGTGTTTGTTCACAAGGTTGACCCAACGAATATCGCCGTGGGCGACAATGCAACTTTTTACCGGTCGGACGGCGCCGTAGTGACCCACCAGGTGTACGAGGTCGACCCTGTGGCGCAGACGATCAGCACGCAGGGAATCGCAAACAAAAATGCAGATGGAACCATCGTGCACGACGCCGAGCAGACGCCTTTTTCACGCGTGATCGGCGTCGTTTCTTTTTGTGTCCCTTACCTGGGCTTCGTTAACGCATATTGCACGACGATGCCCGGTTTGCTTGTTGTGGTGGCCGTTCTGGCGCTGCTGGTCGCGGCGTCGATAGTGCTCGATCGGATGGTTTCCGACGAGCCTGCGGACAAGCATGCTCGCGCGCATGCGAGGGGGCGGCGTCCATAGCGGCAGGGGAGAGGTGTCGGCAACGGCAAGGGCCGTTGCCGGGGAAAACGATTCTCGAAAGGAAGAGAACGATGGAGAACAAGAGGAAAAAGCGCTACGGCATAGTTGCCGCCTTGCTGCTGCTGGTACTGGCTGCCGGCGTGGGCACCTACGCCTGGCTGACGGCGCAGTCGAGCCTGACCAACAACTTCACCACTGCGGGCATCAACAAGCCCACTACCGATCCCGACCATCCGAATCAGCCGCTTCCGGATGATAAGACTAAGGTCAACGGCAACCTGACCGAGACCAAATGGGTTAAGGACTCTAAGCTCGCCCCTGGCGTGTCTGTACCCAAGAATCCTAATGTCGGTATCGGCAAGGGATCCGAGGATGCATATGTGTACGTTTTCGTGAACAACAAGACGGCGCCTGCCGGGACCGCTGATTCCAAGACGACTTACTTCACCATTAACTCTGGCTGGAAGGCCGTTGATGCGACCGCCGTTGAGGGCGAGCCGACTCATTATCTCGGTGGCCTTTTCGTTTATGTTGGCGAACGAACCGAGGCTACCCCGCTTATTGCCAGCAAGACTGAGGATAAGTGGACTGGCGAGCTGTTCAGCCAGGTGACTACGCCCAAGGACACCGAGCAAAAGGATTTCGCCAATCCTGCCACGATGGATGTCAACTGCTTCATTTACGCAGCAGACAATACCGCTGAGGGTTCGTCTGCGTCTGCCTTGACTGCTGCCACGGATTGGGCTAACGGCCTGAAGTAACCCCATCCCCCCACCGAGATCCCGGCCCGCTCCCCATCCCCATTTTCGGGTCGGGATCTCGGTCCCCCTTTGATCGACGATTGGCGAACGTAATGCTCAACAATCTTTCCGACAATCAGAAACGCACCTTGGCGCTTGCCGCGATGGCGCTGTTGGCCCTGGCGTGCCTGTGCGGCACGCTGGCTTTTACCGTTGATATGGTTCCGGCGAACAACGTCCTATCGTTTGGCAGCGTGAAGGTACGAGTCTGCGAATACACCCTAAACGAGCAAGGCGAAGAGATTCCGTTTGAGGCCAACGAGCACGGGGACTATCCCGACACCAAGGCCACGGGCTCTGACATTAGCCGCATCGTGCGCGTGGAGAATGCCGGCGCACAGCCCGAGTATGTTCGCGCACGTCTGCGCATGACGTCGGTGGCGTCTGACGGCTCGACCGCGGATGCCTCGGACAACGTCGCCTTTAACGTGAGCGCGGGCGATGGCTCCCCGTGGGTCGATGGTGGCGATGGGTGGTTTTACTATCGCGGCCTTGCCGGACGCGGGGGTGTGCTCGATCCCGGCGTCATGACGGAGAGCCTTATGGACTCGCTGCGATTTGTGGGCGACTACCACGATGCCGCGCGCGGCGGCTCATTCAAACTCGATATCGACGTTCAGGCCGTGCAGGCCAAAAACCAGCAGACAAACGATTCTGTCCTCGACGTGCTTGACGTCGCGGGCTGGCCGGAGGCGAACTAGCCCATGAAGATTAAGATCGTGAACCGAGGTGTGCTCAACAGGCTGATTGCCGTCGCGGCGATTGCCCTTTGCTGCGTTATGGCGCTGCCGGCGGCAGCGCATGCCGAGGATCAGACCGAATTCCATATCACAAACAGGAACGACTTCCTGGCGTGCGTCGCGCTGTCGCGTCAACGCGACACGTCGCAGTGGCGCGTCTATCTCGATAACGATATCGTTCTTAACGATGATGATATGAAAGCCATTGTTGAGGATACGGTCAAGCACCTCTCCTTTGGCAACAAGGAACATCCCTTTAAGGGCGTCTTTGACGGTCAAAACCATACCGTGAAGGGCCTGAACTACGAGAATAAGGTCTTGGACCCAGAGCGCGACACGGGCTTCTTTGCCGAGACCGACGGCGCCACCATCAAGAACTTCCTTGTCGAGGACGCCAACATCTGGGCGGACTTCCGCGGCGGCATCATCGTGGGCAAGGCCGTCAACACCAGCTTCGAAAACGTCATGGTCATGGAGAGCACCCTGCACGTTACGTGCGCCAACAACATGCTCAACGTTATCACGAACGCCGGCTTCGAAGGCGGCATGATCGCAGGCGAGCTGGAGGGCTGCAATCTGTACAACTGCGAGGTGCGCGGCGGTCGAGCCGTCCATAACACCACTGCAGGTGTGCAGGCGATCGGTGGCGAGGGCCTGTACATGGCGGCATTTGCCGGCTACGTCAAGAACTCGACCATCGAGTACTGCCGCGTCACGCCCACGCGAAGCGAGGATGGCTCCTCGATGGACATGACCGACGTCACCAATAAGTACGATGTGGCCATCGGCGCCCTGGGCGGCAACAACGTGTACGCTTCGGGCTTCGTCGGTTGCATGGCGGAAGGCGCTAAAGTCATCGACTGCTTTTCAACGGCGAAATGCTATAGCTATGCCGCGTCGTACGTGGGCGTTGTCTCCGTAACGCGCGCCTGGACGGGCGGTCTTGCGGGCCGCATCTTGTCTAAGAGCGGTAATGAAATCACTCGCAGCCATTTCGCCGGCGATTTGAGCTCGCGCCAGTACAACCCCATCGCCGTGATCCCCATTATTCAAAATGATGTGAACCTAGGCGGTATTGCTGCGCGCGCCAACAAGGGCGACGCCACGGTCACCGAGTGCTACTTTAAGCCGAGCGTGAGCCTAAACGGCAGCAGCCAGGGTACCGCGGCTAAGAAAAAGATCCCTTCGTTTGGCGGCGACGGTACCACCAAGGGCGACAGCTACGGTCCGTGGGACGACGAGCGCTACACCACGCGTGAGCTGTGGGAGGAGCACGACTACGACTTCTGTGCCGGCACCATGCGCTCGACCGCCAACGACGATGCCCTGGGTGGCCAGCACACCAATGAGTGGGCGATGGACTACAAACTGAAGATTCCCGTACACGGCAAAAGCGTGAAGACGACGACCGACTTCCCCGGCGCGGGTACGGCAACCGTTCTGGCAACCATGTTGGGCAAAGACCAGTCCACCAGCAATCCGTACACCTTTGCGGTGAGCGCCGTGCTAGCCGGAACGGCACAGGGCTTGGCCCAAGGCGATACGTCGGTAACGTTTAAGCAGGAGACGTCTGCAAAGCCTGAGGGGCTGAGCGAGGCGAACGACGGTTACCGCTTTATGGGTTGGTTCCGCGAACCCGATGTGCGTGTGAACCACATTGGCCAAGACAACAGCTGGTTTGACGGCAAGACCGATGACGCCGCTGTTAAGGACGGCAAGTGTGTCGAAGAGAACACGGCCCACGACAAGACTTCGACCTACACTGCCGACAACGGCAAGGATCATGACGCGAGTGAGGGCTTCAAGGGCAACGACCTCTTTATCGCTTCGTATGAGGCGCAGGTACTGTTCTATAACGTTGAGGGCAAGACGATCAATTGGAAAGACGGCAAGGCACACGATCGGTCCACGGACTGGTACCGCTATGGCGTCGGCCTGACGCCTGCTGCCCCAGCGGATCGCGGCAGCTTGTCGAAAACCGCGACGTTTATCGGCTGGACCACGCAGCCGAACGACGATAAGAGCATGAATGGCGCCTATGCTGCCATTACCTCAGATCGGCTGGCTGATCTGAAAAACAAGGGAGCATTCTATCCCGTGGGCAGCGAGATTGCCGTGGTCGGCCCCACCGATTTCTATCCCGTGTACAGCGACTACGTGTCACACATCATGACGGAGTTCGAGGGCAATGAGCAGGATACGCTCAATGATGTAACCCAGCGCGTAGACGTGGGCAAAACTCACGTTAAGGTTGAGACTGCAGAAGATGGCACAAGCGCGTATACCGTGCAGGTGCTCGACGTATCCGGCAAAGCTATATCCGAGGACGGCGAGCTGCCCAAGGGCTATCGCTTCCTGGGCTGGTATGAAAACAAGCAAAATGCGGATGGGTCCGAGGTGGAGGTGCGCGTAAGCCGCGATCCCAGCTATACGCTCCCCGCAGATGTCGATTTAACCGCGCCGCATACCTACATCGCCCGCTTTGAGTACCGAGTGGATTATTACGTTCGGGCTTATACCAACCATGAGTTTACGGACAGCAAGCTACTTTGTTCCGTTTGGAATCGCTATCAAACGCCCTTTGAGGAAAACGTCGGTAGTACCTTCCTGCGTGAAAACGTCGTCCACTGGGGTCCGGAGCATGTTGACCACGGTATAAAGGATAGGTATGACAAAACGTGTGGCACGCGCTTCACGGCGAATACCCTTGTCGTGAGTCCCCTTAATGCGTACTCGCACAACGTTAAAAACGATACGGGAGCCGATACTCTGAAAAACCTCTATGCCGATACCGATTTTCCAGGCGCTGCAACGCTAAGCGATACTTGGACTTCGGCTTCGCTGAACGTAACGGTCAAACCGGTGAACGATCGCTATCGCCTGAATTTCTGGACGCTTGAGCGCGATGGTGAATATTGGACATATGTGAAAAATCCCATCGAGAGCATGGTGCGTACAGATAAGAAGTACTACGTTCGCGCGATGATTACCACGGACGTTAATTTCTACAACAAGGGCGATAATGTCGTGAGGACTGCCACGCGGCGCTATGAGAGTAACTTGCTGCAGGCCAAGGTGAACGGGGTTGATCCGACGTTCACGTATTATTACCCGCATGTTAATACGTCGGTTAAAGTGGCAGAAAAGCCAGAAGATGGTGAGAAGGGATCGTATGATAACCCCCTGACCCTCGAAGCTTCCCCGACCGATGCCGAAATGGCCGTGCGGGGCTATAAGTTCCTGGGCTGGATTTCTACGGCCGAGGTCCAGAAGGGATCTGCCGTCTGGAACTATATCTATGATGTCGCCAACGACCCCTATGTGACGAGCGATCCGGAAAAGGCGGCGCCATACTTGGCGACGGATGACTCCAAGGTCACCGAGTGGCAGGATGCGTATCCCGTGTACGCAAAGTACGACGTTAACTACACCACCAACCTGCATCGTGCCGGTTTTGAGGGCACTTCTGAAGTCAATGTGCCCAAGTACGACATCGTTCCCGTTATCAATGCGGACGCTGATCCCGCCACGGCAACGGTGATTCCTGATATCGCAACGACGGTATACAAGTCCGGCGACGAGTTATACAAGCTGGATAAGGTCGAAATCGAACTTCCGAATGGTGAGGTTAAAGAGCTCGAATCTAACGGCGATAACTCATATTCCTATTCGGTGGAACCTGGCGGAACCTATACATTCGTGGCGTACTATTCGCCGTTGGCGGTTGTGTACCACCTCAATGCCACGGATGTGGACGGCAAAGTTGCTCAGCAAGGCGATATGCTCGGCAACCTTGATGGCGGCATCCCGAAGCCTACTTATGACGTCCGCACTATCGATGGGGATACAGGTAAGTTCAACGTCTTCGTGGGCTGGACGGAAGCCCAGCCGGCACCTGGCAAGGGCTATGTTGTTTGGCCGGACGGTCTTCCCATGGTGAACAAAAACACTGTGGTCAAGGCTCCCATGGAGCTGTATCCGGTATATCGAGCGTGCACGGCACAGGTCCAATCGAATATCGACGATGACCTTGCAAATCCCGGTTCCATACGCGGGTTCGAACGCAGCGCTTCCGGCGATCAGATCTCGCTTGTCGCCACGACTCACGTTGAGGGCGAAGCCGGCACCTCGTATGACTTCGTGGGCTGGTCGAGCGACTACAACAAGGAAAATGGCAGCTACACCCTGATGACCGATGACGAGAGGTATCCCCTCGAGGGCAACGAGCCCTTTGAGAGCGTGACCTACACCGCGGTGTACAAGATCGCGCCGTATAAGGTGCGCTATCACGGTGTCGACGGGTCGGTCGTCTTTACGGCGACGGTCGACTCGGACGGCGAGCGAGCGACGGGCGCCGGCTTTGTCCATAACGTCGATGTTCCCAAGGTGGATGAGAGCGGCAACCCGGTCTATGACAAAAACGGCAATCCCGAGATGGAGAAAAAGTCCGTGGCATACGACCCGGACGCCCACTCCAAGATCGTCGCGCTGCTCGATGAACAGGCGGCCAGCGGTGACGTACGCGAGCTCTTCCTGGAGTGGCGATATGTGCCTGCCGTTGGCGCTCCGAAGTCTTGGGATGAGTTTAAGAGCGAGCCGGTCAAGGGAGACATGGACCTGTATCCCGTGACGTATCGAGTGGCCGCCAACGATACGTCCCATACCGAGAGGCCCGTAGCCATGACCGCGCAGCTTAAGTGGCTGCTCGATCCCACCGCTGGCAACACAGTCGACAACAACGCCGACGAGGCGCCGTTTAAGGCCTGCTTCGCCGAGCCGTTTATGGGGACGCAGCTGACTGTTACCGTTAAGCGGGCGAGCTACGGTCCTGGTGCGTCCATGGCGGAGGAACCCGTTAACGACCAGTATGTCTCGCTCTACAGCTTGGGCTCGGGTAACGGTTCGTTCGACTTGGCCAACCGCCTGGAGTCCAAGAAGACGGGCGAAGGCGAGCAGGGCGCCGGCAACGCCGTGTTTAACTTTGACCAGACTCATGCGCTGACGATCGTTAAAAAGACTACCGATACCAGCGCCATGGGACAAACGTTCCGCTTTAAGGTGACACGCAAGGCCTCGAAGGATTCTTCTGCCGAGACGCGCATGGTCGAGGTGAAAGTCGGCGAACAACGCAACGAAAACGGTGAGACCTGGTATGTCGGCAGCGTGCAGTTTGCCGCGCCGGCGGGTTTCTATACCGTCGAGGAAGACACGGCTTGGTCATGGCGCTACCAGGGAGAGCTGAGCACGCCGGGCAAGGCGCCCGGTAAATCTGCCGAGCTGACCATCTCGTCCGCCTCGAGCGCGGGCGACACCGTGGTGACGTGCGTCAACACGCGCGCGAAGGACAAGTGGGTCGATGGCGGCTCGCGTGCCAAGAATGTTTGGGATAACGGCAAGCTGAAGAAGGAGGGCCAGGATGACTAAGCGCAAGCAGATCATGGCCCTTCTCGCGGGCATCCTCCTTTTTGCTGGCGTCGCCGGTACCTTTGCATGGCTTTCGGTTACGGGCGTGCTGGTCAACGAGTTTGGCATCGGAACGGTGACGCCCTCGGTGGACGAGACCCTCAAAGATAACGTGAAGAGTGACGTCAGGATTAAAAACACGGGCTCGGCTCCGGCGTACCTACGTGTCGCGGTGGATATCTACTGGCAGGACCAGAACGGCGCGCGCCTGTGGAAGGAGCCGGCTGCCGGCACCGACTACACCATTGAGTGGGGTACTGTGTCCGATGCCTCCGCTACTAACAGCGCCTCGTCTTGGGTTGTCGCGACCGATGGCTTCTACTACTGGACATCGCCTGTTGCGCCGATGGGCGAGACGGACGTGCTCATCAAGAGCGTATCCGAGACGAAAAGGGACGGCAAGAACTTGGTCGTCGACATCTCGACCCAGGCAATTCAGTCCACACCCGACGATGCGGTTGCCGAGGCATGGAACTGCACGGTCAAAAATGGCGTGCTGGTGCCGCCGCACGGAGGTGCGTAAGTATGGCTTTCCCGATTCGCAAAGATGCTGCGCGCTCCTTGCGTTGCATGGTCGCGGCCATTCTCTGCATGGTCGCGCTCGCCGTTCCTGCCCGCGCGTTTGCCGACACTCCCGCGATTGCCTATGACGGCAACGCGCGCCAGCTGACGGTCTCGGGGGCGACAGGCTCCTCGGGGGAGCCCGACCTGTTTCCAGCCTTTAAAGATTTAATGCCTGGCGACGTGCGCGAGCAGCAGATCGAGATTCGTGCCACAGGCGTAAAGTCCCAGGTGCGCGTATTTGTTCGTGCCGTTGTCGACCACGAGACGGCGAGCCTGCTGTCTCCCATCACCTTAACGGCAACGGTGGGCGATGCGTCCGCAGGCTGGCTCCAGACGGGAACGCCGGGCAGCGTGTTCGCTCGCCCCACCCAGATCGCTACGTTTACGGGCGATGGCAGCACGGTGCTCAATCTGCAGCTAAGTGTTCCGACGTCGGTGGGCAACGAGCTTGCCGACGCGAGCAAGGCCATCCGCTGGGAGATTACCGCCGAGGACGATGGCGAAACAATTCCCGCGCAGCCCGCTGGCTCCAAACAGCCCGGCCTGTTTGGCCTGGCTGCGACGGGCGACAACTCGCTCGCTCTGCTTTTGACGCTGCTAACGCTAGCGATTGTCGCTTTTATTGCCGCGATGTTCTTGTCCCGAAGGGATAAACGCTAGGTCCATCTTCCAAATGTTTCGCCCGCCCGGCGGGCGGGCGCCCCTTAATTGATGAAAGGGCTAATAAGCTGATAATTCCATGTCCGGATGTGGGCGGAGTGGGACAGGCTTTCCGGTTGAGGGGTTTGGCGGAAAGTCTGTCCCAGAATATTGACTCAAGGTGGGACGCGGTTTCCCGATGATGATCCAAGCGGAAAGTTCATCCCAGAATCCGGGCTCAGAACGGGACACAGTTTCCCAATGGGCTCTCAAGCGGAAACTGCGTCCCATTCCGAAGGCAGATTCCGGGACAAACTTTCCGGATACAAAGAAGGCCACATAACGTGGCCTTCGACTTATATATGTTCAGCGGATGCTCCCATGACAAGCCACGCTCCAACAACAAGGCGTCTGCCCGGGCGGCGGGACATTAGGTTCATCGCGAGTTCCGCACGAGCCGGAGAGCACTTAATGTGCTCTCCGTGCGAGCAGGACTGTCCGAGCAGGGAACCTAATGTCCCGCCGCCCGGGCAGACGATCCAGTTAAGACACGCCGCTACTTGATCTTGGTCGTGCCCGGCGCCAGGTTGGGGTCGGTCTCGTTGGCCTCGGTCTGGAAGTGCTCGGTGTAGACGTTCTTGCCGTCGCGGAACATCTCGTAGTATTGCATCTTGGCGTAATCCTCGCGTGCCTTGGTGGCGGCAGCGGCGGCGGCGTCGTCACCGGTGACGTTGGAGGAGAGCGCCCAGCGCAGGCTGGAGTCCTCGTAGCCCACCGAGTTGATGGCGGGCAGCGACTCGCGCAGCGTCATATGCGCCTTCTGGTAGTCGGTCAGCGGTGCGCCGATCAGCTGCATCAGCTGGGTGGACAGGTAGTTGGTGGACAGGTCGTCGACCTCACTCGTCTGGTCGCAGCCGGCAACGTCGTAGTTGGCCCAGATGATGTAGTCGGTCTGCCACAGACGTTCCTGGTGCGTGGCATCGTCTTCGCCGGTAAACCACTTATCGTTGAACTTGGACGGGAAGAACGGCTGGTGGTCGCCCCAGAACACCACGACCACCTTGCGGTCGAGTTTGTTCAGGGCGTTGAGGAAGTAACGCAGCGCCTGGTCGGACTGCTCAATGCACGAGACGTACTCGTCGACATCGGAGAGCGTGCCGTCCTCGATGGTCTTGGCGTCCAGGTCGGTCGTGTCGATGTTCAGGTGCATCTGCTTGTCGACCGGCAGCAGACCCGTATCGTAGCCCGAGTGGTTCTGCATGGTCACGTCGAAGATAAACTGCGGATCGGTGTTCTGGTCGAGCAGCTCAAGAATCTTGTCGTAGGTAGCCTGGTCGGTCACCATGCCGCGCAGGGTGTCGGCTCCCTGGAAGTCGTTGATGGACAGGAACTGGTCAAAGCCAAAGTCCTTGTAGACGTTATCGCGGTTCCAGTTGGTTGCGTGGTTGGGGTGCATGGCCGTGGTGGAATATCCGAGCGACTTGAACTGCTCTGCCAGATTCCCGGTCGTTTCCATGTTGTAGATGGTGTAGGGGTACACGCCCGAGCCCAGGCTTGCCATGGAGTTGCCGGTCATAAACTCAAACTCGGTATTGGCGGTGCCGCCGCCGTAGGCGCTCACGTAGAGCTTGCCGCGGCTGAGGCAGTTGGACAGGCTCTTAAAATACTGCGGGCCCTCGTAGCCGGCGCGCATGTTCTGGTAGATCGACAGATCCGAGAACGTCTCGTTCATGATGGCGATGACCGTGGGCTTCTCGCTGTCGAATTGGTCCTTTGCGGCGGCGCGCTCGTCGCTCTTGGCCGCGTCGGACTTGTCGTAGGCCTTGGCGTACTTTTTGAGCGTGGCCTTGGCATCGTCGACGGAGTAATCGGCGGGCTTGGGCGGCTTGATGGACTGCGCTGCGCTAATGAAAGCGGGCATGTAGCCCTCGCGCCAGTAGCTCTCGAGCGGGCGCCAGGTGTAGACGGTGATGCCGAGGGTGTTGTAGTAGTCGATAAGCGTGACGTGCGCGGTCACGCCGCCCAGACACAGCACGGCGACAAGCAGGTTGGTGAGCAGCATGCGCTTGGCATTGACGGCGCCCTTCTGGCGATGCGGCGCCACGATGCCAGCGTACTCGCACAGCAGCATCGAGATGGCGGTAAAGCCCATGGACAGCACGCAGAACAGCGAGATCGAGAAGGTGTAGCCGTTGCCGGCGACCGCGGCGGCGGTGGAAATGGCCGAAAGGTCGCCCGGCTGGATGGGCATGGATTTAAACGTAATGACGAAGAACTCGGCAATGCCCAGGACAAAGAGGGCAAAGGCCAGGACCGCGGGAGCTGCACCGTGGCGCTGGAACAGGAAGAACAAGCCGATCATGAGCACGGTGATGATGGCCCACTCGAGCAGGATGCACAGGGGGTAGACCCAGGTAAAGTCGTGGTTGGACGAGACCTCCATGCCCAGCAGCGCAAAGACGCCGGCGAGCAGCAGGCACAGGACGGCGGCGACGAGTGGTTTGCCCACAAAGGCGCCGCGCAGGCGGGCGAGCTTGCCGGTGGGGGCGGGGGCGTCGGGCTTGGCGAACGCAAAGACGCGCGGGGCGATGCGATCGCGGGCGATGCTGGCCCAGGCGCAGCCGGTGAGAATGGCATTGGTCAGGATGAGCATCACAAAGGCGAGCGGCTCGTTTTGGGCGATGAGGCCAATGGCGCCCCAAATGGTCAAAAAGAGCTGGAACAGGCCGAAGGCGACGCTCCACCCAAGAGCGCTTTTGGCAACGGTGCCCGACTGAGCGCGAATGACCTTGGCCTCGCGCAAAACAAGGTAGACGGTCGCCGCAAGACCGACGAGCGAGATGGCGGCTGCGAACATGCTGAGACTCCTCACAAACTTAAAACCTACGAAAGCGGGGGTTTACCCGATTGTTACCAAGATATGCGCTGCAATTGGTGGCTGCGCACAACAACCAGCCATATTAACGCGCACGTGTGGCGGTGTGACGCAATGTAGTGGCGACCTGCGCGATAATGGACGGGAATTACACGGAAACGTAAAGGCTTCTTAAAGAAATGGCGAGGGTAGGGCGATGAGCGAGCAGGTTTGCAAGGCGGACATGGGCGGCGACGGAGCTGCGGTCGTGGATACATACGGCTATCCGGTCGAGACTACGGGCAATGCGGTACTGGACATCTTGGAGCACCGCTCGTCTACGCGTGCCTTCGCGCGTGATGACGACGACCGTCCCGTGGCGGTGACCGACGAGCAGCGGGCGGCGATTCTGCATGCGGCGAGTCGCGCACCGTCGGCGGGCGCCATGATGATGTATTCCATCGTAAGCATTCGCGAGCAGGCCACGCTCGACCGCCTGGCCGATCTGTGCGACCATCAGCCCATGATCGCCAAGGCGCCCTGGGCACTTATATTTGTGGTCGATTATGCCAAGTGGATCGATCTGTTTGAGCACGTGGGCTGCTTTGAGCCCGAGTTTGTCGAGCACACGGGCAAGGCGCCCCGCCGCGCGCCGGGTTTGGGCGACTTTGCCATCGCGGCTCAGGACGCCGTGATCGCCGCGCAAAACGCCGTGGTTGCCGCCGAGGCCCTGGGGCTGGGGAGCTGCTACATTGGCGACATCGTCGAGAATGCCGAGGAAGTTGCCGAGCTGCTCGATCTGCCGCCCTATACCATGCCGTTGTCGATGCTCATCATCGGCACGCCTCGTAAGGAGCGCCCGGCCATTGCGCATCCCGTGGTGAACCTGGTGCACGAGGAGCGCTACCGCCGCGCCGATGCTGCGACTATGGACGCGCAGGTGGCCGAGATGGACGCGATGTTCCGTCCGCATGCCCGCGAGGTGGGGGAGCGCGTCGTGGACATCTATACCCGCAAGCACACGAGTCCCTTTATGGCCGAGATGAGCCGATCCATGGAATGGTGGTTCAAAAACTGGCTTGGAAAATGACGAATGTGACAAGGGGATAGTCCCTTTGTCACATTCCATATCGCCGCGGTAGCCTAAAGACTGTATAAATCTTTATCTAGCTGGGAAAACAGTGCATTAAAACATGGGCCGATTGCCTATAATCCCTTCGAACATTAAAGTTGGGAGGAAACCGGCTTATGGAACAAAAGGCCAAGGAGGCAGCCTCGCACGCTGCGATTCCTGTGAGCATCTCGGCGATGCTCGTCACGCTAGGCGTGGTGTACGGCGATATCGGCACCAGCCCTATGTATGTAACCAAGGCGCTCGTTGCCGGCAACGGCGGCATCGGAAGTGTCACGGAGGAGTTCGTGCTCGGCGCGCTCTCCCTTGTCGTGTGGACGGTCACGCTGCTGACCACCATCAAGTATGTGCTCATCTCGCTGCGCGCCGATAACCATGGCGAGGGCGGCATCTTTGCCCTGTACAGCCTGGTCAAGCGTTGCGGCAAGTGGCTTATCATCCCCGCCATGCTGGGTGGCGCCGCGCTGCTCGCCGACGGCATCCTGACGCCGGCCGTTACCGTTACCACGGCCATCGAGGGCCTGCGCACCATCCCGGCGGTCCATGCCGTGCTGGGCGATGACCAGGGCCGCGTCGTCGCCATTACGCTCGCCATCATCATCGCGCTCTTCTTGGTACAGCGCATCGGTACGGCCAAGATCGGTCACGCCTTTGGCCCCATCATGACGCTGTGGTTCCTATTCCTGGGCGGCACGGGTCTGTTCTTTGTCTTACAGCACCCCGCCGTGCTGCTGTGCCTCAACCCGCTCCGCGGCATCGCCTTTTTGTTGAGCCCCAACAACCACGCGGGCATCATGATTCTGGGCAGCTGCTTCCTCGCCACCACCGGTGCCGAGGCGCTCTACTCCGACATGGGCCACGTCGGCCGCGGCAATATCTACGCTACCTGGCCGTTCGTTAAGTGCTGCCTGCTGCTGTCCTATATGGGCCAGGGCGCTTGGCTTATGAACAACGCTGCCAACCCCGAGCTCATGGGCATTGCCGATCTCAACCCGTTCTACCAGATGCTCGCCCCGGGCCTGCGCCCGTTTGCCGTCGGCCTTTCCACCGTCGCGGCCATCATTGCCTCGCAGGCGCTTATCACCGGCGCATTCTCGCTGGTGTCCGAGGCCAGCCGTCTGGACCTCATGCCGCACATGCAGGTCTTCTACCCTGCCGAGACCAAGGGCCAGCTCTACATCCCCATGGTCAACAACGTCATGCTTGTCGGCTGCGTCATTGTGGTGCTGCTGTTCCAGAACTCGGCGCATATGGAAGCCGCCTACGGCCTTGCCATTACGCTGACTATGATGTGTACCACGCTGCTGCTCTTCTTCTACCTGCACGAGGAGCGCAAGCTCAAGGTTGCTCCGTGGATTTTCGCGGCCTTCTTCCTTTTGCTCGAAGGCTTCTTCTTCGTGAGCTCGCTCACCAAGTTCTTCCACGGCGGCTATTTCACCATCCTCATGGCCGCGCTCATCATGGGCATCATGGTGTGCTGGTACAACGGTACGGCTGTTGAGCAGCGCCAGTTTACGCTGCTGCCGCTGCGCAGCTACCTGCCGCAGCTCAAGCGCCTGCGCGATGACGATCGCTACGAGCGCCTGAGCGACAACATCGTGTACCTGACCAAGGACACCCATACCGACTACATCGACCGTGATATCGTCTACTCGATCTTGGACAAGCATCCCAAGCGCGCTCGCGCCTGGTGGTTCGTGAATGTCGAGACCATGGACGAGCCGCATACCTTTGCCTATTCGGTCGAGACGTTCGGCACCGACTACGTGTTCCGCGTGCATCTGTACCTGGGCTACAAGATCAACCAGCGCGTCAATGCCTACCTGCGTCAGGTTGTTCAGGACCTGGCTGCCACCGGCGAGCTGCCGCCGCAGACGCATGACTACTCGGTCTACAAGGATCCGGGTAACATCGGCACGTTCAAGTTCGTCCTGATCCGTAAGCTTCTGGCGCCCGAGAGCGACGTGGAACCGAGCGAGCGTACGGCCATCACGCTCAAGTACATCATCCGCCGTGCTGCCGGCACGCCCGCGCGTTGGTACGGCCTGGAGAACTCCAACGTGAGCTTTGAGTACGTGCCGCTGTTCACCAAGTTCAAGGCCGTGAACAAGATGCAGCGCCTGGCTCCCAACGAGCGGCCGTAGGCGCCGACAGGCTGCATGGAGTTGGTTTTCGATGGACAAGATTGAGGCCGGGGAGGCAAACATGGATACAAAGGCGCTCGATGGCCGTGAGGCGGTGGTCGAAATGGTGCGTGAGGCGCGCGTCGACGCCGCCGAAGATCGGTTCTTTACGAATCGTGCCAACATGGACATGGCCGATCGCGTGATTTCGATCGTGGCACTGGTATTTGGAGCGGTGTGCGTGTGCGCACTGCTCGCGCACGTGCTGTTTGTCTAGCGGCTGCCGGTCGTAGAAGGCTTTACACTTAGAACCATCACAAGGGAAACCACCACAAAGGTGCCTGTCCCTTTGTGGTGGTTTTTGTTTTTGAGAGAGGGGCGGGGCGCTGATGGACGTCCGTACGGACGGCGATATTGCCGATAGCTTTTGGTGGCGGCGCACAACGCTGACGCGCCGCACTCCTCTGTATGACGCCTGCGTGTCGGTGGGGCTGCTGGTCGCGGCGACGATTGTGGGCGCGCTACTCGACCATCCGGGTCTCGCGCCGAGCATCATGATCGTCTATGTGTTCGCCGTTCAGCTGTGCGCATTCTTTACTTGGAGTCGCCTGTATTGCTTGCTGAGCTCGGCTGCCGCCGTGGCGCTCTACAACTTCTTGTTTATCGACCCGCGCTACTCGCTGTCGCTTATCGACCGCGTCTATCCCGGCATGTTCTTCATCATGTTCGTGGTCTCGCTTGTGTCGAGCTCGATTGCGTTGGCCCTGCGCCGCGCCCTGGCACAGGCTGCCGCCAGCGACCGCCGCACGCATATGGTGCTCGAGACCAACCGCATGTTGCAGCGCTGCGCCGACGAACAGCAGATTGTTCACGCTATGGCCACGCAGCTGGCGCGTCTTTCGGGCCGTCCGGTCGTGTGGTACGGCGCCGACGCCGAGGGCGATGACCTGCTGCCGCGTGCGACATACACGGCCGTGGGCGATGCCGCGCCGGTGCACGAGCTGGCGCCGCAGATGCCGCCGCGGCTCTCGGCGTCCGCCTATGTGGGAACGCCGCTTGACGCCACGTTTGGCGGCTCGGCGTTTTATGGCATCTACCTGACGGTTCGCACGGGCGACGGCTTCGTGCGCTCGGGCGACCCCGCCTCGGTGGTGGGCGTGCTGGCTATCGTTGCCAAGCCCGACGTGCTGACGCATGAGGAGCGGACACTTGCCGATGCCATCGTGAGCGAAGGCGAGCTGGCACTCGATCGCGCCCGCGCCATGGAGGCCCGCGAGGAGGCGGCGGTGCTCGCCAAAAACGAGCAGCTGCGCGCCAACCTGCTGCGCTCAATCTCGCATGATCTGCGCACGCCGCTTACCAGTATTTCGGGTAATGCCGACGTGCTGCTCGATCAGGGCTCGACCGGCACCGCGGTGCTCGATGCCCAGACGCGCCGCGGCCTGCTCCTGTCCATTCGCTCGGATGCGCTGTGGCTCAACGCCACCGTCGAGAACCTGCTCGCCATCACCAAGCTCGAGGGTGGCGGTATGCGCCTGTCGACCACGCTCGAGCTCATGGACGATATCGTCGAGGAGGCGCTGCGCCACGTAAGTCCGGCCGTGCGCGAGCACGACCTTAAGGTGGTGGCGTGCGATGAACCGGCGCTCGTTAACGTCGACGCGCGTCTGATGGTACAGCTCGTGGTGAACCTGGTGAACAATGCCATCACCTATACGCCCGCAGGCTCGCATATCGTGATTTCGATTGGCGTTGACGATGGGCACGTGGCGTGCTCGGTGGCCGATGACGGGCCGGGCATCGCGCCCGAGGACCGCGAGCGGATCTTTGAGTCGTTCTATACCGCCAACCATGGTCTGGCCGACAGCCACCGCAGCGTGGGCCTGGGTCTTTCGCTCTGCCGCTCCATTGCGTTGGCGCATGGCGGTAGCATAGAGGTTGCCGCGGCGGACCCGCACGGCTCGGTCTTTACGATTGAGCTTCCCGTCGCTGACGTTTCGTTTGATAAGGAGTAGCGCCGTGCCGAACTCTGCCGTAAAACCGCTCATCTTGGTCGTTGAGGACGACCCCGCCGTTCGCAACTTAATCGTTGCCGCGCTCGAGGCGCACGGCTTGCGTCATATGGCCGTGGAGACTGCCCATGCCGCCATCGCCGCCGCCTCATCGCAAGCGCCGAGCATTGTGCTGCTCGATCTGGGCCTGCCCGATATGGACGGCGTCAAGGTGGTGGAGTCGGTGCGCGCATGGTCGGGCATGCCGATCATTGTGGTCTCGGCGCGCAGCGAGGATGCGGACAAGATCCGCGCGCTCGATGCTGGCGCCGACGACTACCTGACCAAGCCGTTTTCGGTCGAGGAGCTGCTCGCGCGCATTCGCACGACGCTCAGGCGCCTTTCGTATGCACAGACAGGCGGCGTTGCCTCCGAGGGCTCATTCGATACCGGCGAGTTGCATATCGATTTTGATGCCGGCATTGCCACGATGGATGGCGAGGAGTTGCACCTGACGCCGATCGAGTACAAGCTCCTGTGTCTGCTGGCGCACAACGCCGACAAGGTGCTGACGCACCAGTTTATCCTGCACGAGATTTGGGGTACGGCGACCAAGAGCGACCTGGCGAGCCTGCGTGTCTTTATGGGCACGCTGCGCAAGAAGATCGAGTCCGACCCCGCACATCCGCGCTACATCCAAACCCACGTAGGCATTGGCTACCGACTGGTCACCCAAGGCTAGATCGCCAACCACCATCCCAATATGAGTTGCGGTGAAATACGGTCTAAATTTGCCTAATTCCAGGCAAAACAGCCCGTATTCCACCGCAACTTTGCTATTTGCCCTTGGGCTTGCTGGCGTAGAATTTCTTCTTTTTGGGCTTGCCGGCGGGGGAGGGTTTGCTGTTGCCGCGCGGCCCTCGGTCGCCGGCCTGTGCGTGCGCGGGTGCTGCCGCGCGAGGCTTGCGGGCTTCGGGGTTGCGCAGCTCCTCGACGCGCTCGGCAATTTCCTCGGCGCTAAAGCCGACCTCTGCCATGGCGTCCTCGATGGGCAGGCGGCGCACGATATAGCAATGGTGCACCTTCTGGTTGCGCGCGAAATCCTCGGGGATGGTCTGCGCCGTAATGTCCTGTAGCACCACGCCCGCGCGTGCGAGCTTGCGCGTCTCGGGACGGAAGCCGCGCAGGTTGCAGCTAAAGATGGCATGGCCGCCCTGCGCGAGCAGGCGCGATACGCCGGCCAAAAGCTCAACATGGTCGCGTTGGACATCCCAGGTGCGGCGGCCCATCTTGGACGAGTTCGAGAACGTGGGCGGGTCGACAAAGATCAGGTCCCAGCGGTTGCGTGTCTGGCGCTGGTCGCGAATCCAGGCGAGCACGTCGTCGCGCACAAAGTGATGCTGCGGCCCCACAAAGCCGTTCTGGCGCATATTGCGCTCGGCCCAGTCCAGATAGGTGTTGGAGAGGTCGACCGTCACGGTCTCCTCGACGCCGCCATCGGCTGCGTAGCAGGTGGCAGTGCCGGTGTAGGCGAACAGGTTGAGGAAGCGGCGCGCCTGCTTGGCGTGCTCGCGCACTAGGTTGCGGGTGACGCGGTGATCCAGGAAGATACCGACGTCCAGGTAGTCGTCAAAGTTGACGGCGAAGGTGAGCCCGCCCTCTTCGATGAGCGGCAGGCGACGGCGCGCGATGTTGGCGCGCTCGCCCGATGCGCCCTTGCCGGCGCCCTGCTTGCCGTACTGCGAGCCGCCGCGCGAACGCATGCGGGCCTTGGCGTGCACGTGCTCGGCCGGAACATCCAGGATACGCGGCGCGATGGCAAGAATGTCGAGCATACGGGCCTGGGCAAGCGCGGGGTCGATGGTCTTGGGCGCGGCGTATTCGGCGATGACGAGCCAGCGGCCCGGCGTCTGCGGGCAGCCCTCGTACAGGTCGATGGCGGCGGAGTAGTCGGGCAGGTCGGCATCGTAGACGCGGTAGCAACTCACGCCCTCGCGCTTGGCCCACTTGCGGCGCAGGCGGGCATTCTTGCGCAGGCGATTGGCGAACTGCTCTGACTCGGGGATGAGCACGGGTAGCGGCTTGCCGTCGCCCAGGTCGAGCGTGGCGGCGGGCTCGGGCATGGGGGTGTTGGCGGCGTTGTCGTTGACTTCGTTGGCATCCGCAACCTCGGCCTCGGCATCCGCACTGGTCGAAGCCTCAAACGCCGCGGCGGCGTGGTCGAGCGAAGGCCAGGCTTCGACGGTCGCTTCCTCGTTGTTGGGCATGACGGCGATCGAGCGCTCGGGCTCGGCGTGGAGCGCGCGGGCCAGCAATCCGTCGCGGGTGAGCGCGGCGACCGGCGCCGCGGCAAGCTCGGGCGCGCGGCGCAGCTCGCCGATAAGCGTCATGGCGTCGTGCATAAGCGGCAGCGGCGTCTCGGTGGTGTCTGCGACCACGGCGGCACCGGCGACGGCGCCCGCGTGGTCCAGTACGGTTGCGGACTTGGCGGCGCAAAAGTCGACAAAGCGCTTGTAGCCGGCGCACTTGACCATGCGCTCAGCGGTCTTGCGCGCGGCGGCGTTAACATCCACGGCCACGATGCGTGCCTGGCGTTCGCGTGCTGCCGCCTCGCGCTCGCGTGCCTCGGCAAGCAACTGCTCCCACAGAGCGGCGTCGTGCAGCTGCCAGCCCTCAAAGCCCCAGCGCTCGCGTGCGGCGCCCGGGGCGCGGTCGGTCAGAATGTTCACGGCCTCAAACAGCAGACCGCCGCCTGCGCACGAGGCATCGACCAGCGTGGGCAGGGCTTCGTTTTCGTAATCATCGGCAGTCAGCTCGCGCTCGCACAGTGCGGTCCAGCCGACCTGCGCGAGCACCAGGGCGGCGTAGTCGGGGCGCAGCACGTGCGCGCCCTCGCCGGCGCGGGTCGCGGCGGGCGGCAGGCGCTTGAACAGCGGGTCGCCCGAAAGGTCCAGGCTGATGCTCGCGCGGCGCTGGCGCAGCGAAAGCAGCAGGTGAACGTCGGGGTCGGCGGCATCGACGTCGGCACGACGGCCCGTGGTCTCGGCCAGGCGGTCGCACAGCGCGTCCTTGGCGCGCAGGGCCGAGAAACGCGTGTTGCGCAGCTGCTCGGTCACGCCGCGGGCGGTAATGGCGATGGTGGCGCCGGGGCGGACGATGCTCTCCCAGGCGATGTCGTAAACGCCGTCGTACAGTTCATCGGCATCCTGCGCCTCAAAGCGCCCGAGTACCACGAACACGCGGCTCGCCAGGCGCGACCATAGACAGGCACGGTAGCCTTCTTCGAGCTCGCCCTCAAATGTGGCGCGGCCCTTCAGCCGACGGACATGCGAAAGCCCGAGGCGTTTAAGCTCGTCGGCGAGTGCGGACTCAAAGCCCTCGGGGCAGCTTGCGTAAAATTCCATGGGTGACCTCTCTGGTTGCGTCGCTCCATTATATGATGGATGCTTCGTTTGCTCTCGCCCCCGAAAGGAACCCATATGATTGATGCGTGCCCCGAATCCGCTGTGCTCTTTTTTGACGTGGACGGCACGCTGACGTCGTTCGATCCCGACGATATGACCGATAAGGACTTTTCGGCGGTTCGCCCCTCGCAGGCGGTCGTCGAGGCGTTTCATCGTCTGCGCGATGCGGGACACAAAGCGTTTATCTGCACGGGTCGCCCCCTGTGGCTGATTGCCGATGGCCTGCGCGCACTGAACCCGGCGGGTGTCGTTGCCATGGCGGGAGCGACGCTCGAGGTCGAGGGCCGCGTGGTGCATGAGGACTGCTTTGACGAGGACGTTGTTGAGGAGCTCGCGCGTCGCGTTGTGGATGCCGGCATCGAGGTTTTTTTCGAGTCCAATGCTGCGACCTTTGCCCTGGAGCCCGCGGGTGTTGAGCAGTCGTCTCTGATCGGCACTTCTGTGGTGCACAGCGCCGAGGAGATGCGCGTCGACGGCAGTCTTCGCGTGGGCAAGGTATGCCTCAATGTGCCCAGTTTGGCTCGCGTTGCCAACGATGACGGCTTTATCGATCGCGAGTTTGAGCTGTGCAATACCGGTGGTCAGAATCGCGAGCTGAGCCCCAAGGGCATTGACAAGGGCGTGGGCGTGGCGCGAGCACTGGCGTATTTGGGCCGCGAGGGAAATGCGCGCACCTTTGGCTTTGGTGATTCGGGCAATGACCTGGGCATGCTCGCTGCTGTCGAGACGGCCGTGGCCATGGGTAACGCCATGCCCGAGGTCAAGGCGGTCGCCGACTACGTGACCGACGATGTCGCACACGACGGCACCGTCACAGCGATGCAGCATTTCGGCCTCATCTAATGAATCCCGCGTGCTGACGTTTGCTCAAACTGCGACTCTTTGTTTTTGCATGCTCAATCGATTTATCAATCCAAACACTGAGGTGTTTATACCGTTCGCCGAGAAGATAAAAACCCGCAGCTCACGCCTTGATAAACATAGGTAAAGTGTTTAGCAGCTTACCGGCCGTATGCAGACGAAAGGAATCAGGCAGATGGCAATCAAGGTGTTCGCTGACGGCGCAAACCTCGAGGGCATGCTCGACATGTACGAGAACGGCAACGTTCAGGGTTTCACGACCAACCCGTCCCTTATGAAGAAGGGCGGCGTGACGGATTACCGCGCGTTTGCCAAGGAGGTCCTTGTCCACATCACCGATGTATCCGTGTCGTTTGAGGTCTTTGCCGACGACGCCGAGACCATGGAGGTCGAGGCGCGCGAGATCGCTACCTGGGCCGAGAACGTCTACGTCAAGATCCCGTGCGTGACCACCAAGGGCGAGTCCACCGCCGAGCTGGTCCGCAAGCTTTCCGCCGACGGCATCAAGGTCAACGTCACCACCATCTTTACGCCCGAGCAGGTCGATGAGATGGTCGAGGCCGTTGACGCCGAGACGCCGTCCATCATCTCGCTCTTTGCCGGCCGTATCGCCGATACCGGCGTCGATCCCATTCCGTTTATGACGGAGTCGGTCAAGAAGGCCGCCGTCAAGCCCAACTGCGAGGTCCTGTGGGCGTCCACGCGCGAGCTCATCAACATTTACCAGGCCGAGGCCTGCGGTTGCCAGATCATCACGGTGCCCAACAACATCCTGGCCAAGCGCAAGAACATCGGCCGTGACCCGTACGAGGTCTCGCTCGACACCGTCCGCGGTTTTGCCAAGGATATCGCCGCCCTGGGCTTCCATATCCTGCCGTAAGCAAAGGTACCCCCTCCGGCGACGTGCAAAAATGCGACTTTTCAGCAAAGAGGGGCCTCGTTATCGCCCCTGCGGCACGGAACGGCCCCCGTTTTGGCTCTGAAAACGCCAAAACGGGGGCCGTTTTTGCTTTATGGCTCTCTGAGGAGCCCCTGAGACGCCTCGGAGCCACTGGGAAATGCTGAAAACTCGCCTTTTTGCACGTCGCCGGAGGGGGTACCTTTGCTTCGCGGCCCCGCCGTGCGTTTTTGGCGGGGCCGTTTTGCGTTGCGCGCAAAAAAGAGGGCGCCACGGCTGTGTGGCCGTGGCGCCCTCTAGGGTGTTTGCGCTGCGCTATGCGCGACGCTTGATGAACATCAACGCGGCTGCAACGATGATGCCCCGGCGATTCCCAAGCTCGCGACGATGGCGAGCGTGCGGTCACCCGTGTTGGGGATCTTGGATGTGGTGCTCGTCGTGGTCGTAACGGTCTTGGTGGTCTTGGTGTTGCCGGGATCTGTAGGATTCGGCGTCGGGCTCGGAGTGGGCTCGGGGTCCGGTTCTGCGGCATCAACGACGTTGAATGTCCACCATCCAAAAACGCTTGCGTAGTTGCGCGCGTCGTTGGGCGTGTAGCACGCCAAGAAGCGGCAAGTACCCGTTGCCGTGAGTGCGGTTTCGGGGGCAACCCATGCCCAGGTGCCCTCATCGTCTGCCGGGAGCTGCAGGTCACCGAGCTTGAGGGCGCTGGTGAGCGGCAGGTCGGGGAGTGCCGGGTCGGGGTGCGTCGGGTCGGGGTGCGGTGTCGCCTGGGGCTCGGGGACGGCGCGGTAGATGTCAAAGATGGTGGTGACGCTGCTGGCGGCGTACTCGTCAGTCTCGGCGACCTCGAAGAGCACGGCGTAGTGGCCGGCGTTGACGGGGGCCGCGTCCAGCTTGGTGAAGTTGTCGTCCGTGACCTCGAAATAGGTAAGGGTACCGTCTGCGGTCAGGGCCGCGCGCGTGACGCTATTGCGGACCTCGGTCGTGCTCGTGGCGCTATCGTGGACTTCGGTCGTGATGCTCGCCGGCGCGCCGTCGTAGACCTTGGACGTTACCTCGATGGTCAGCGTGGGCTTGGGCTTTCCGGGCGTGGGCTCAGGGCTAGGCTCGGTGCCGTCGACAACGTTGAAGCTGAGCACGCATGTCGTGCGGGAGAAGTTCTGCGTGTCGACAGGCGTGTAGACGGCAAGGCCGCTCTCGGTGCCGGCTTCCGTGATGGCGCACGTGCCGTCGGCCCAACTCCAAGATCCATTGGGGTCGTTGGGAATGGTCACGTCCGCAAAGGCCAGGCCGTCGCGCAGCTCGAGGTCGTTGAGCTGGGGCGTATCGGGGTTGGGAGTCGCCCGGTAGATGCTGAACGATGCCGTGATGGGTTCGGCGGTGTAGCTGGCCGGGACATTGGCGGAAAGCTCGGCCAGGTAGGTGCCTGCGTTGGTGGGAGCCTCCTTGAGCTTGGTGGGTACGCCGTTGACGATTTCGTAGTAGGTGAGCGTGCCGAGGTCATTGAGCGCGTTGCCCGTTACGGGGTCAACGACCGACCAAGTGGCCGTGACGGGCGCGCCGTCGTAGGTCTTGGATGCCACGTCGAGCTTGAGCGTAAGCTGGGTCACCTCGACCGTGAGCGTGCCGGGGATCACAGTGATACCGCTCTGGTAATTGACCTTGCCGGCATCCGTTAGCTGCGCGTTTGCGACGGTGATGGCGTCTGCGTATGTGCCTACAGCAAGGTCGGCGTAGGACGTCACGTCGCTTCCCGTGTCCTGGGAAATCTTCTGGAAGTCGAGCGCGGCGGCAGTCGACTGGATGACGCTATCGGCGGTCTCGCCGTCGGCGAGTCCCTCGACCGTAACGACGTATTTGGGCTCGCTGCCGCGCCAGGTGCCGGTGGCGTCATTTGCGGTGATGGTCGGTGCCGGGGCCTTGGAGATGGTGAACGTGCACGAGGCCTCGTCGGCGCGGTAGTTGACCGTGTCGGTCACGCGGAGCACGGCCTCATAGCTGCCCGCGTTCTTGGGCGCGGCGGCGCCCAGGTCCTCGGTGCGCTCCTTGCCGTCGAGCAGGTAGTAGTTGACCTCGTGGCTGGCGTCGACCTTCTTGCCGGCGGCGTTGGCGATCTCCACCGCGGGCTCAACGGGCTTGCCGTCGTAGGTCTTGTCCTCGACCGCGATGGCACCCGTGACGTTGGCGGGCTCGATGGTCAGCGTGCCGGGCACCACCTTGATGTTGGCTTCGTAGTTGATGGCGCCGTTCTCGCTCAGCTGCGGGTTTGCGACAGTGATGGCATCCTTGTGCTCACCAGCGTCGAGCGCGCCGTAGTCGAGCTTGGAATCGAGCGCGGCGGTCGTGCCCTGCGCGATAACGTCCTCGGCATTGTCGTTGCCGGCAAGGCCGCTCGCCTCATACGAGTAAGCGGGCTCGGGTTCGCCGAAGACAACGCTCGCGTCCTTGACGGTGATGGTCGGAGCTGCGGCCTTGGCGATGGTGAAGTCCTTCGACGTTTGGGCGGCGCGGTAGTTGGTCGACTCGGCTGTGGAGAGCGTGACCGTGTAGCTTCCGGCGTTAACGGGGCTTTCGGCAAGGGCCTCGCCCTCGGCGCTAGCAAAGGTGAGCGCGCCGGCGCCCTTGATCGCCTTGTCGTCAACGCCGAGCACCTTTGTTGTGATCTTGGCGGGATTGCCGTCGTAGACCTTGGATGTAGCTTCGAGTTTGAGGGTGGGCGTGGCCTTATCGATGCTGAACGTAGCCTCGGCGGTGCCACCGTGGTAGCCGCCGGTGTCCTCAACCGTCAGGATAACCTTGTATGTTCCGGCGTCCGTGGGCGCCTCAGCCAGCGGCGTTGCCGTATCACCCGCAAGCGCAACGTAGCTAAGCGTGCCCTTCGCGTCAAACTTCTTGCCCGTGTTGGGCTCGGTGATGGTAAAGCTCACCTTGGCGGGATCGCCGTCGTAGGTCTTGGACACGGCCTTGACGCTCAGATCAAGCTGGAAGGACTTAACGGTGAGCGTGCCGGGCTTCACGGTGATGTTGGACTTGTAGTTGTTGCTGCCGGCGGACGTCATGCGCGGCTCCACAACGGTGAGGGCGTCCTTGTAGGTACCAAGGCCAAGCTCCGCATAGGTCTTGCCATCGGTCTTGGTGGTGTCGAGCTGGACTACCGTGTCGGGCGCCAGGACGCCTTCGCGAGTGTCCTTGCCCTTGAGGCCATCGACTGTAAAGGTGTAGGCGGGCTCTGCCGCACCGATCGCGCCGACGATGCTGTCGACGCAGATCGTGGGCGCGGCGGCCTTGGCGATGGCGAAGTCGCAGCGGGCCTCGCAGGCGCTGTAGTTGGTCCGGGCGGGCACGCTCATGACGACCGTGTAGCTGCCGGCGTCGACGGGCGCCCCGTCGAGCGCCTCGGGCTCGCCGTCGCTGTTGCGGTAATAGGTGAGGCCGTAGGCGCTGTCGAGCTTCTCCCCGGAGGTCGGGTCGGTGAGCGAGCAGGTGACCTCGGCGGGCGCCCCGTCATAGGTCTTGCCCGCGGCGTCCACGGCGGCCTTGGGCGTCACCGGCGCGACGGTGAGCGTGCCCGCGATTACGGTGATGGCGTTCTCATAGTTGGCGCCCGCGTCCTTGTTGAGCTGCGGGTCCTTGACGGTGATGGCGGACGCGTAGACGCCGGCATCGAGACCCTGGTAGCCCTTGTCGCCCGTGACGCCCCGGTCGAGCTCTGCCTTGGTGCCCTTGGCGAGGACGTCCTTGTCCTTATCGGCAGGAACCAGGCCGGAGACGGTATAGGTGTAGGCGGGCTCGGCGTCGCGCCAGGTGACGGTGACGTCATTTGCGGTGATGGTCGGTGCCGGGGCCTTGGAGATGGTGAATTCGCAGCGGGCCTCGCACGCGTTGTAGTTGGTCCGGGCGGGCACGTTCATGACGACCGTGTAGCTGCCGGCATCGACGGGTGCCCCGTCGAGCTGTGCGAGCTTACCGTCCTTCTTGCGGTAATAGGTGAGGCTGTAGGCGCTGTCGAGCTTCTCCCCGGTGATCGGGTCGGTGATCGAGCAGGTTACCTCGGCGGGCGCCCCGTCATAGGTCTTGTTCTTGGCGGTCACGGTGGCCGTGGGCGTCACGGGCGCGATGGTGAGCGTGCCCGCCTTGACGGTGATGCCGTTCTCGTAGTTGCTACCTGCATCCTTGTTGAGCTGCGGGTTCTTGACGGTGATGGCGGACGTGTAGACGCCGGCATCGAGATCCTTGTAGCCCTTGTCGCCGGTGATGTGCTGGTCGAGCTCTGCCTTGGTTCCCTCGGCGAGGACGTTCTTGTCCTTATCGGCGTCGACCAGGCCGGAGACGGTATAGGCGTATTTGGGCTCGCTGCCGCGCCAGGTGCCGGTGGCGTCGTTCACGCTGATGGTGGGCGCCGGGGCCTGTTCGATCAGGAAGCGCGTGGAGACCTCGCCACCTAGGTATTCATCGGTGCTCTCGACTTTCCATACCACCTCGTGGCCGCCGGCAGAGCTGGGGATGCTCCACCAAGGGTCATCCCTGTCGTTGTTTTTCTTGACCGGGTAATACTTGAAACTGCCTTTAACCTCGACGGGCTCGCCGGTCTCGGCATCGACTGCCGTCGTTGTGACAAGGGAGTCGCTATAGGGCTGGCCATCGTAGGTCTTGTTCGCAGCCGTGATGCTCAGCTTGAGCCGCTTGCGTCCGGCGGGCTTATCCTTATAGACTTCAAATTTGAGGTAGCGGTACACGACGGCATAATTGTTCGTGTCCTTGGGCGTGAACATGGCGAGTGCGGTGACGACATCGGGGCTGTCCTTGGAGTCGTCACTGGAGTTGTCACTAGAGCTGTCGTCGGGGTCTTTGATCTCCTGGTTTGCGACGCGCCTTGTCCATGACCACGTTCCATCCTCGGGCTGTGCCGGGAAGGGCTCCTCGGAAGCCTTGAGGCCCTCGCGGAACTTGATGGGCTCAAGCGCGGGCGATTCAGGGTTGGGGAGAGCACGGTAGATACGCACGTCCTGCGAGACGCTTCCGCCCAGGTAGTTGTCGGTGTCGGTCACAGTGTACGTCACGCGGTACGTGCCAGCGTCCTTAGGCGCTCCATCGAGCGGTTTTTCGGGCTCGACGCTCTTGCCGTCGGCGTCGGCAACCTTAACATAGGACAGGCTTGCGTCCTCGACCGTCACGGTCTTTTTCGTCGTGGGGTCGATTGCTTCGTATTTGGGTTTAAGCTCTTCGCCGTCGTAGTACTTGTTGTCGACGTCGAGCGAGAGTGTGAGCTGCGTTTTGGCGTAAAGGTCGTGGGACACCGTTTCGCCCGCATAGGCATTTGTTGACGGCGTGCCCGCAAAGAGCGTTGCCGAGAGCGCCGCGACGGAGCAGAGCGTAAGGGACAGCATCGCCCGTGATCTTCGATGCCTTTGGGTGGCCGGTAAGCGTTTCATAGAACAGCTCCTTTATCACAAATTGCCCCGGCGCCGTTTGTGCGGTCAACCGGGGCAGCGCTTGATGGTGCTGGTGCTTTTTGCACGTCATCCATCATCAAGTACAAAACCATAGATTGTTTTATTATCAGTGATTTTGTGTCTGCGAAAAGAAAAGTTCGTCCCGTCTTATGTCGTTTCGTCCCAAATAGTCAGGAGAGTATTTCTATTTAATTAACGTGGGGCAATGACGAGCGGTCGGTCGCTTCCTCGTATCCAAAATACAGCGCAAGGGCGCGGTCGGCGTCGGGGCTGCTGCGTGCGTAGTTGATGTTTTTGATGTCAAACAGGATGCAGCCGCAATGGCCTGTAAACGTCGGAAAACAGACGACCTTAAGGTATGTGTCGATCTCGGGGCTGTAATCGATGAGCTCGAGCGTCTCGCCCAAAAACGCCGCTCGTTCGTAGCAACGGAGCCACTTGCCGTCCATGTTGGGAAAGATGCTGCCAAATGAGTGACCGATAAGCTGGTCGAGTGGCACCTTCTCGAGTCGCGCAAGGGCGTCGTTGCCGTATCGAAACACCCAGTCTACCGCCTGGCGTTGCCCGTCGAGAACCATTTCGATATCGGTAAAGGCAAAGGGCATGTTATCGAAGCTTGCGTAGTGGGCGCGATAGCCCTCGGGTGTGGCGGGGGCATTTCGCTGCTCGTGATCTTTTATGAACGACGCGCGCCAGACTTGTAGCTCTTCGCGGAGTTGGCGCTTGCGTCGCACGGTATATTCAAGTTTCTCGCCGTTGATGAGGTTGATGGTATCGGTGATGCCATGGATGGCGCGCGCCGAAACCAGGCAGCTGCGATGCGCGAGCAAAAAGCCGCTGCCTAAGATTTCGCGCAGCTCCCGTAGCGTGACGCGTATGTCGTAGAGCTCCCCGTCGGACATATGGATAAACGCATCGTTGCGCTTCATCTGGACGTACAGGATGCGCGTGGCATCGAGCACGTATTCTTTTTTGCCCGATGTGATGGTGACGAGTTTGCTGGCGTACATAGACCCTCCGCGACGTGGCGTGCCCTTTCTTTGATTGTAGGCGGGCACAAGGGTTCTTTTCGGATTATTCCGTTCGAGTCGATGACGTGCGTTGCCTTGGTCGTTGACAGCGCCGACGCCCCTGGGGATATCGCCGCTCTGGGCTTCCATATCCTGCCGTAAGCAAAGGTACCCCCTCCGGCGACGTGCAAAATCGCGACTTTTCAGCAAAGAAGGGGGTCTGTCATTGGGCGTGATCGCCCCTTTGGCACGGAACGGCCCCCGTTTTGGCTCTGAAAACGCCAAAACGGGGGCCGTTTTTGCTTTTATGCCTCTCAGAGACGTCTCGGAGCCGCCGGGAGATGCTGAAAACTCGCCTTTTTGCACGTCGCCGGAGGGGGTACCTTTGCTTTGGCGGTTATTTGCCCGGCACCATGGTGAGCGAAATCTTCTTGCGGTCGCGATCGACCTTCTCGACCCACACCTTGACCGTGTCGCCGACACGCACCACGTCGCTCGGGTGCTTGACGAAGCGGTCGGCCAGCTTGGAGATGTGCACGAGGCCGTCTTGGTGCACGCCCACGTCGACGAAGGCGCCAAAGTCCACAACGTTGCGCACCGTACCCTTGAGCTCCATGCCGGGCTCCAGGTCGTCGATGGAAAGTGCCGTGCGGCTAAAGACCACCTCGGGCGCATCGTCGCGCGGGTCGCGGCCGGGTTTCTTGAGCTCGTTGACAATGTCGATGAGCGTGAGGGTGCCGCAGTCCAGGTCGCTTGCCAGCGTCGAGATGCTGCCCAGGCGACGCTCGATGTCGGGTACGCCGCCGCGGCTGAGTTCGCTGGCCGCCACACCGGCGCGCTCCAGGACGGACGTTGCCACCTCGTAGCTTTCGGGGTGGACGCTTGTTGCATCGAGCGGGTTCTTGCCGCCGCTGATGCGCAGGAATCCCGCGGCGTTGAGGTATGCCTTGGGTCCCAGCTTGGGGACCTTCTTAAGCTGGCGGCGATCGGTAAAGGCGCCGTTTTCCTCGCGGTATGCCACGATGTTCTTGGCCACGCTCGGCGTGATGCCCGATACGTATCCCAGCAGGCTCGCGCTCGCGGTGTTGACGTCGACGCCCACGCGGTTGACGACGTCCTCCACCACGTGGCCCAGGGTGCGCGAGAGCTCGGCCTGGTCAAGGTCGTGCTGGTACTGGCCAACGCCGATGGACTGGGGCGGAATCTTGACGAGCTCTGCCAACGGGTCCTGCAGACGGCGGCCCAGGCTCATGGCGCCACGCACGGTGACGTCCAGGTCGGGATACTCTTGGCTGGCGAGCTCGGAAGCGGAGTACACCGACGCGCCGGCCTCGTTGACGATGGTGTAGCGCAAGGAGGGCGCCTGCTCGGCGATGAACTCCGAGACGACTTCCTCGGTCTCGCGGCTGGCGGTACCGTTGCCGATGACGATGGTGTTGACGCCGTCCTTCTTGACGAGGCGGGCGAGCTCGCGTTTGGTGCCGGCGACGTCGTGGCGCGGCTTGGTGGGGTAGACCACGCCGTGGTCGAGCAGCTTGCCGGTCTCGTCCATGACGGCGACCTTGCAGCCGGTGCGGTAGCCCGGGTCGAGCGCGAGCACGCGGGCGCCGCGCACGGGGCGCGCCGAGAGCAGGCCCTCAAGATTCTTGGCAAAGACGTTGATGGCCTCGGTCTGGGCGCGGACGGTGAGCTTGGCGCGGGCCTCGCGCTCCAGCGAGGGGGCCATGAGGCGCTTGTAGCCGTCGGCGATGGCGGCGTCAAAGACCGGGGCGAAGACGCCCTGGCGACGGGGCCAGCGGTTGCCGAGACGAGCCGTCGCGGCGGCGCCGTCGACGTTCACGCGCACGCGGAGCTTGCCCTCGCGCTCGCCACGGTCGATAGCCAGCACGCGGTGGTTGGGAATGCGGCGCAGGGGCTCGTCAAAGTTGTAGTAGGGCTCGTAGGGAGTCTTCTCGGCGGGGTCGGTGGCCTCGACGACGATATCGGCAGTGTTTTGCGTAAAGGCGCGCAGGTCGGCGACGTTCTCGGGGTCCTCGGCTACCGTCTCGGCCACGATGTCGGCGGCACCGGCGAGCGCCTTCTCGGGCGTGTTAAAGCCGGCCTCCTCATTGACGTATGCCGCGGCGGCGTCGAGCGCGCTGCCCTTGGCCGAGGCCTGCATGATGATCATGTTGGCGAGCGGCTCCAGGCCGGCCTCGCGGGCCTTCTGCGCGCGGGTCATGCGCTTTTTACGGTAGGGCTTGTAGAGGTCCTCGACACGCTGGAGCTGCGTGGCCTCGCGAATCTGCTGCTCGAGTTCGGGCGTGAGCTTGCCCTGGGCGTCGATGAGCAGAATGACGTCCTCTTTGCGCTGCTCAAGATTGCGCAGGTAGGACAGGCGCTCGTCAAGTGCGCGCAGGGCAACGTCGTCCATGCCGCCCGTTGCTTCCTTGCGGTAGCGCGAGATAAAGGGAATGGTGTTGCCTTCGTCGATGAGCTTGACGGCCGCCTCGACGTTGGCGGCCTTAAGGTTGAGCTCGCGCGCGAGCTGGGCGATAAGATCCATGAAACTCCTTGCGGTAAAGATGCGTTTGCGGCACAGAGCTACCAAGGATACCACCCGTCCCAAAAGACTGTTTTGGGGCTGCGTCACGAAAACGGCCTATCTACTACGTTTGAACCGTATGGGTCGACCATCCCCCGGTTTTCCGAGAATACGCAAGGCGTCTACCTGCGGTTTTTATTTCGCGAAATTCGGTATGGTTGGGGGTAATCGGTTAAACGTAGTAGATAGGCCCATTTCGTGGCGAACGAATCAAGCCGAGATGCAAAATAGCCCCCGCCCCAGAAAAATCGTCAGCGAAGTAGCAAAAAGCCCCGCGGGCAAGAGGCTGCTCACGGGGCGAAGAAGAGGGGCTTATTTGTGGCGGACCGAGGAACACGGCATGGGGTTTCTGCCGCGGTCAGACCTAAGGCGTTACAGCTCGACGAGCTGGCCGGTCTCGGCGGCTTCCTTGATGGCGTTGAGAAGCGTGAGCGTCTTAACGTTGTCGGCGGGGGTCACGACGGGCTCGACCTCGCGGCGGACAACCTTCACAAAGTGCTTGAGCTGCATCTTGTGCGGCAGCGCTGGGTCGACGGCCGGGATCTCCATCTGCAGCGGCTTGTGCCAGTTGGAGGCGCCGTCGTAGGAGAACTGGTGCAGGCGGGGCAGCGAAAGGGCGCCCTTAGTGCCGCCGATAAAGTAGGCGTCGGCGTCGAAGGGACGGTACTGCGGGTCCTCGCGAGCGGTGGCCTCCCAGTTCCAGGGGCTGGCGGTGGCGTCGGAGATGGTCATGCTCGCAAGCGCGCCATCGGCAAAACGGACGTTGACCACGGCGGAGTCCTCGGTCTCAAAACCGCGGGCGGCGCTGGACTGCATGCCCTGGACGGCAACGGGCTCGCCCAGCAGGTAGCGGAGCAGGTCGACGTCGTGCACCAGGTTGACCAGGATCGGGCCGGCACCCTTCTTGCGGCGCCACTCGACATCGAAATACTCGTCATTCTTATAGATCATGTAGTGGAAGCTCGACACGGTGAGCTTGCCCAGCTCGCCGGACTCGATGATCTCCTTGGCCTTGTTGACGAAGGGGTTGTGGCGACGGTGCTGGCCCACGAGCACGGGCACACCGGCGGTCTCTGCCTCGGCAGCGAAGGCCTGGGCATCCTCGAGGTCGTTGGAGATCGGCTTTTCGACCAGCGGCACGATGTTGCGCTTCACGGCCTCGCGGGCAACGCCCAGGTGCAGGTCGTTGGGGGTGGCGATAATGACGGCCTCGGGCTTGACCTCGTCCATCATCTGGGCGGGATCGGTGTAAAACGGCACGCCGGCGGCTTCGGCCGTGGCGCGGGCGCCCTCAAAGGCGTCGGCGATGGCGACGAGCTCGGCCTCGGGCTCCTCGGTGACAAAGCGGATGTGGTTGCGGCCCATGGCGCCGGCGCCGATAACGGCAATGCGGACGGGGTTGAGCTCAGACATTTCGACTCCTTAATACTGGTGACCGGTGGAATGCGACAAAGGGGCTGTTCCTTTGTCGCATCGGTAAAACTAGGCGGACTTCTTCTTGCTGTCGGAGACCATCATGTAGACGGTGAGCACGACGGCGATGGCGGCGATCACAATAGCGCCGTAGAAGGACTGCTGGTAGGCGGCGCTGCCGGCCTCGGCGTGATACAGCACGGCGGTGATGGGCTGGCTGATCCAGGTGGAAGCGGCGTAGCCCAAAAACATGATGCCGTAGTTGACGCCGATGTTGCTGGTGCCAAAGGCGCCACCGGTGAGCGGCGGGTAGATGACGAGCAGGGCGCCAAAGCTAAAGCCGAGCAGGGCGAGCGCAACAAAGAACATGCTCTGCGTAAAGCTCATCGACATGATGACGAGGGCGACGATGGTGACGACAAGGCTGATGAGCAGCGACTTATAGGCGCCGAGCTTGTCGATGATCTGGCCAAAGGACAGGCGACCGACCAGGTTGGCGCAGGTGTTGGCGGAGACCACCACACCGCCGAGGGCGACGGCCGCGGCGCTCGTGGGGTCGGCGAAGAGCTGGACGGCGGCGATGGAGGCAACCTTGCCGACGAGCAGGGTGCCCGCGGTGGCGGCAAAGGCGAAGGTGACGATGAGGACCCAGAAGCGCGGGGTCTTGACCATCTCGCCCGGGGTGAGGTCGCCGAAGGTGCCGGCATGCGCGCCGCCCTTGGGGGCCTCGAAGCCCTCGGGCAGCCAGCCGGCCTCGGGGGCCTTCAGGAACAGGGCGGAGGCGGCGATCATCACAAAGAAGATGACGCCGAGCGCCTTGAGGGCGCCAAAGATGCCCAGGCTCGGGATGAGCAGCGAGGCGAGCACCGGGGACAGCACGGCGGGGCCGGCGGTCGAAGCGGCCAGGGTGATGCCGGAGGCAAGGCCCTTCTTGTCGATGAACCACTTTTGGCCGGTGGTGAGCGCCGGGTTATAGCCCAGGCCGTTGCCGATGGCGGCGACAAGCGAGAACCACAGGTAGAATTGCCACGGCTCGGTGACGGTGCCGGACATGAACCAGCCCACGCCGTAGCACACGGCGGCGGCGATCACGACGTTGCGCGGACCGATCTTGTCGGAGATGCGGCCGGCGAAGATGCCCGTCACGGCCATGATGGTCTGAAAGACCGGGAAAGCCCAGGTAAGGGCGCTCGACCACTCGGGGTAGACGGCGAGTAGGTTCTTGCTCACGACGGAATACAGCGCGATTGAGCTGATGAAGAACATGGTGACGCATGCGGCGGAAAGCACGACGGCGCGACCCTTGTTGGAGTTGGTGGAAGCCATTGGACTCTTTCTAATCGATACGGGGGAGGAGCGGGCGTGCCCGCGGGGCCTCCCTGTCAGGTTGGTTTACTGGTCGGTCGGCTTGGCGACGCCGGACTTATCGGACCAGAGCTCGACACCCTTGTTCTTAAGGTAGTTGTCGGCATAGGCGCGACGGCCGCCGGGCTTGGCGGTGAGGTCGCCCATCATGTTGGAGAAGCCGCCGTCGACCTTGATGGCGTCGCCGGTGGTAAAGTCCGAGCGCGTGGACGCCAGGAACATGACGGCGTTGGCGATATCGCTAACCTCGCCGATGCGGCGCGTGGCGATGAGGCGGCTGCGGCTCTTTTCGACCTCGGGGTCGGCGTAGAAGTTGGCCGACATCGGGGTCTTAACGAAGCAGGGCTCGACGCAGTTGGAGCGCACGCCGTAGGGGCCCCACTCGGTGGCGAGCATCTTGGACATCATGTTGACGCCGGCCTTGGTGGAGCTGTACACGCCCGAGAACGTCTCGGGGGAGTGACTGGCGACGGTGGAGATGTGCACCAGGCGGCCTTGGCCGGCCTTGATCATCTCGCGACCAAAGCGCTGCGAGGTGATGAAGTAGCCGGTGAGGTTGACGTTGATGACCTCGTTCCAGTCGGAGAGCGGCAGGTCCTCCATGGCGGCGAAGCGCAGGATACCGGCGGTGTTGACGAGGACGTCGACACGGCCGAAGTTGGCGATGGTGGCGTCGACGGCGGCCTGAACCTCGGCCTCGTCGGTGGCGTTCATCTTGTAGCCCTCAGCGTGGACGCCAAACTCGGCGGCGAGGTCAGCGGCTGCGGCCTTAACCTTTTCCTCGTCCAGATCGAGCAGGACGACGTTGGCGCCGTTGCGGGCGAACTCGCGGCAAATCTCGACGCCCATACCGCCGAGCGCGCCAGTCACGGCGCAGACATCGCCCTCGAGCTTAAGCCAATTGCTCATAGGAACTTCCCTTCTTGTGCCTCCCGATGGGCCGTTCCCATTAATCGACCCACGTGGTTTTCGCAGGTTATCGTATGCTTTGCATTTGCGCAGGTGAATTGCATATTTGTTAGAATGGCGTTAACCGTAGGTTTATACTATACGATGCAGTTTTTTCTCAATTGAGCGCGTGACCTGCGAAAACAACCCCCTGTGGCGCCATGTGGCCACGGGCGCGAAAACGGGAGATTGACGTGTACGATCGACGACTCGAGGCCATATCGGCCGCCGCGGAGCTGGGAAGCTTCTCACGGGCGGCGGCAAAATTGCGCGTGTCGACCCCGGCGCTCGTCAAGCAGGTGTCGGGCTTCGAGGCCGAGTTTGGCATCACGTTGTTCGAGCGCTCGCATTCTGGTGTTAAGGTGACGCCGGCGGGCGCTCTGCTGGTGGACGACGCGCGCTCGATCATGCGGCAGTCCGAGGACGCGCTACGCCGTGCCCGACGCGCGGCGGGCGATGGCGGGGCCGTGCGTCTGGGCGTGTCGATGATGTGCCCGGGGCGCCAAACGCTGTCGATGTGGTCGGACATTCACGATCTGGAACCGTCGCTGCGATTTGAGATCGTGCCGGTGAGCGACCTCTACGACGAACGCGAATCCGTCATGCGCAGTTTGGGCCGCGAGGTCGATGTGGTGCAGTCGAGTTTTTCGACCCCGCGCTGGGGCGACGCCTGCCAAAAGCTCCGCATCGTTAACGTGCCGTTTTATATCGACGTGCCACGCTCGAGCCCGCTGGCGCGCAAGACACGCATTACGGTTGCCGACCTGGAGGGCATGCGCCTGCGCGTGCTCCGTCACGGCAACGACGCAATGGACAGCCTGCGCATCGACCTTCTGGCCGACGGCGGCGTTGACGTGATCGACGTGGACAGCTTTGACTTTGCGCTCTTTAACGAGGCGGAGGAAAAGGGCGACGCGGTGCTCACCTGCGGGGCGTGGTCGGGGGTGCACCCGGCCTTTGTGGGCGTGCCGTTCCTGTGCGGCCGTGAGGTGCCGGTCTTTTTGCACTATCCGCTCGAGCCCACCCTCCAAGTCCAAAAATTCGTCAACGCCATGGCACAACTTCTCAAATAGCTCATTTGGGACGGGCTTTTTGACTCCTTACAAAATGAGGCCCTGGCCAAACGGCCAGGGCCTCACAAACTTTTGTTCCGTTCTAAATGACGGGCTGATCGCGCGCAGGAGGGCGCCCCGGGGACGGGCGGGGTATTTCCTCCGCGCGCAGTTTCGCAGCGCAGCGAGAATGTTTGAGCCCGGAGGAATTACCCCGCCCGTCCCCGGGGCGCCCTCCGTCAGTAATCGGTCCTACTCCAGCTCAAACGCACCCGTGTACAGCTGGTAGTAATACCCGCGTTTGGCGATCAGCTCGTCGTGGTTACCGCGCTCGATGATGCGGCCGTGGTCCAGACAGATGATTGCGTCGGAGTTGCGCACGGTGGACAGGCGGTGCGCGATGACAAACGTCGTGCGGCCCTCCATGAGCTTATCCATACCCGCCTGCACGATGGCCTCGGTGCGGGTGTCGATGCTCGACGTGGCCTCGTCCAGGATCATCGCCGGCGGATCGGCGACGGCGGCGCGCGCAATCGAGATCAGCTGGCGCTGGCCCTGCGACAGCTGTGCGCCATTGCCGGTGAGCATGGTGTCGTAGCCGTCGGGCAGGCGGGTGATAAAGTCGTCCGCGCCCGCGAGCTTGGCCGCCGCGATGCACTCCTCGTCGGTAGCATCCAGGTTGCCGTAGCGGATGTTATCCATCACGGTGCCGGTGAACAGGTTCACGTCCTGCAGCACCACGCCCAGCGAGCGGCGCAGATCGGCCTTGCGGATCTTGTTGACGTTGATGCCGTCGTAGCGGATCTTGCCGTCGGCGATGTCATAGAAGCGGTTGATGAGGTTGGTGATGGTCGTCTTGCCGGCACCGGTGGCGCCGACAAACGCGACCTTCTGGCCCGGCTTGGCAAACACGGACACGCCGTGCAGCACCTCGTGGTCGGGCGTGTAGCCAAAGTCCACGTTGTCCATGACCAGGTCGCCGCGCAGCGGTACATACTCGATCTCGCCGGTTGCGCGGTGCGGATGTTTCCATGCCCACATGCCGGTGTGGTGGTCGGCTTCCTCGAACTCCCAGGTCTCGGGGTTCACCTGCGCGTTGACGAGCGTCACATAGCCTTCGTCGGCCTCGGGCTTCTCGTCGATGAGCTCAAAGATGCGGTCGGCGCCGGCGAGGCCCATGACCACAGCGTTGATCTGCTGCGAGATTTGGCCGATCTGCCCGCAGAACTGCTTGGTCATGTTGAGGAACGGCACCACGACGGCGATGGACAGCGCCATGCCCGAGATGCTCAGGTTGGGCACGCCCAGCGCCAGGAAAATGCCGCCGGCCAGTGCGACCAGCACGTAGAGCAGGTTGCCCAGGTTCATAAGGATGGGCATGAGGATGTTGGCGTACATGTTGGCCTTCTGCGAGACCTCGAAGAGCTTTTCGTTGCGCTCGTCAAAATCGGCCTCGGCGGCAGACTCGTGGCAGAATGCCTTGACGACCTTCTGGCCGTTCATGACTTCCTCGATATGGCCCTCGACAACGCCGAGCTCGGTCTGCTGCGCAATAAAGAAGCGCGCGGAGTTGGAGCCGAGCAGCTTGGTCATAAAGGTCATAAAGGCGACGCCTGCCACAATGACCAGGCACATCCAAACGCTGTAGTACAGCATGATAAAGAACACCGTGACGATGACGATGGTCGTCATGAGCAGGTTGGGCAGCGACTGGCTGATCATCTGGCGCAGCGTGTCGATGTCGTTGGTGTAGTGGCTCATGATGTCGCCGCGCTGGTGCGTGTCGAAGTAGCGAATCGGCAGGTCCTGCATGCGGTTGAACATCTTCTCGCGCAGCTTCTCGAGCGAGCCCTGCGTGACGATGGCCATGGCGCGGTTCCAGAACAGCGAGGACAGGATGCCGACGCCGTAGATGCAGGCGAGGGTGGTCACGAGCTGTGCGATCTTGGGCTGTGCGGCTTCCCAATCGCCCGACTGCCACGATTCGCTAATAATCTGCAGAGCGCTCTGAAGGAAGGTCGCGCCGATGGAGTTGATGATGGCGCAGAGCACCACGCCGACGACGACGAGGGGCAAAAGCACGGGGTAGAAGCCAAAGAGCGTCTTGATGAGGCGCGACATGGTGCCACCCTTGCGGTTGAGCGCGCGCTCGGCGGTCGTTGCCTTACTCATGTGCCTCGCCTCCTTCCTGGGTCTGAGCTTGTGTTGCGGATGCCTCGGTGTCGGCTTCGACGGCCTCTTCGCCCTCGGCAGACATCTTGTTTTGCGAGGTAAAGGTCTCGCGGTAGATCTCGCTCGTCTTGAGCAGCTCATCGTGGTTGCCGATCTGCGCGATACGGCCACCCTCCATGACGATGATGCGGTCTGCGTCCTGCACGGAGCTAATGCGCTGGGCGATGATGAGCTTGGTCGTGTTGGGCAGATAGCTTGCCAGCCCTGCGCGAATCTTGGCGTCGGTCTTGGTGTCGACGGCGCTCGTGGAGTCGTCCAGGATCAAGATCTTGGGGCGACGCAGCAGGGCACGCGCAATGCACAGGCGCTGCTTCTGGCCGCCCGAGACATTGGAGCCGCCCTGCTCGATCCAGGTGTCATAGCCCTTGGGGAAGCCATCGACAAACTCGTCGGCGCAGGCCAGATGTGCCGCCTCGCGGACCTCTTCGTCGGTGGCGTTCGGGTCGCCCCAGCGCAGGTTTTCGGCAATCGTGCCGCTAAACAGCACGTTTTTCTGCAATACCATGGCCACTTGGTGGCGCAGAGCGTCCAAGTCGTAGTCGCGCACATCCACGCCGCCCACGCACACGGTGCCTTCGGTGGCGTCGTACAGGCGGGCGATGAGGTTTACAAGCGTGGACTTGGCCGAGCCGGTGCCGCCGATAATGCCGATGGTCTCGCCGCTCTTAATGTGCAGGTCGATATCGTCGAGCGCCTGGCGTTTCGCATGCGCGGAATACTTAAAGCTCACGTGGTCAAAGTCGATGGAACCGTTGACGACCTCGAGCACGGGCTCGGCGGGATCGGCGATCGTGGGCTCGGCGGCCAGCACCTCGGTAATGCGGTGCGCCGATTCGTCGGCCATGGTCACCATGACAAAGATCATCGACAGCTGCATCAGGCTCATGAGGATTTGGAAACCATAGGTAAAGATCGAGGAGAGCTGGCCCACGTCGAACAGCGTGCCCTGGCTCGTGATGATGAGCTTGGAGCCCAGGTAGATGATGACGACAAACGCGCCGTTGACGCAGATGTTCATCATGGGGTTGTTAAAGGCAAGCAGCTTCTCGGCGCGGGTGAAGTCCATCTGGACGTCGCGCGCAGCGGTCGCGAACTTCTCCTTCTCAAAGTCTTCGCGCACATAGCTCTTAACTACGCGCATGCCGGTGACGTTTTCCTCGACGGACTCGTTAAGGGCGTCGTACTTGTGGAACACGCGTGAGAAGATGGGGCGCACCTTAAAGATGATAAAGAACAGTCCAAAGCCCAGCAGCGGAATGATGATCAGGTAGACCATGGCGACGCTGCCGCCCATGATAAATGCCATGGTAAAGGCGAAGATCAATACCAGCGGCGCGCGCACGGCGATACGGATGATCATCATAAAGGCCTGCTGCACGTTGTTGATATCGGTGGTCAGGCGCGTGACGAGTGAGGAGCTTGAGAACTCATCGATGTTGGCAAAGCTGAACGTCTGGATCTTGTAGAACAGGTCGTGACGCAGGTTCTTAGCGAAGCCGCAACTCGCATGGCTGCAGGTGACGCCGGCAGCGGCGCCAAAAGCAAGCGACGTCAGCGCGATGAGCACCAAAAAGCCCGCGGTGGGAAGCATCTCGGCTACGGTGGCGCCGTCTTTGATGGCATCGATCAGGTTGGCGGTGATAAATGGAATCAGCATCTCGCAGAGCACCTCGCCAAGCACGAGCAATGGCGTGGCAACAGTGACTTTCATATAGTCGCGGATGCTGCCCATGAGGGTTTTAATCATCCAGTTCCTCCCAGGTTACACGGATTTTCTCGAGCATTTCGGCGAGCTGCTCGCGCTCGTCGTGGGCGAGCGCGCTAAAGGCCTGCTCTCTAAAGCGGATGCGGGCCGCCTGCTCAACGCGGGCCTTTTCCCATCCCGCATCGGTCAAGCGGATGGTGAGCTGCCGACGGTCTTTGGGATTGCGACTGCGCTCGATAAGACCGCCCAGTTCGAGCTTGGACAGAATCTCGGAAAGGGACCCCGGCTTGAGATCGAAGTGCATGCCGAGCTCCTGTTGGGACAGCTCGCCGGTCGGCTGCTTGGCGAGTAAGCAGACAATAGGCGCCTTGCCAGATATGCCGCCGCCGTGAAAATGCATGTAATGGCCGCAAAACCCCAGCCCATTGAGGATTCGCTTGGCGAGACGGTCTTTGTCGGACTGGGTCTCGGGCTCGTCTGCTGGCCGTGAGGGGTCGCCGCCGGGTTCATGCGGATAGGCGAGTGGTTCAACACACATATCTAAGCTTCGCTCCTTTCTTTAGTTAGGTAGTGGAATTGTTTTGTGCCTAACCAATTTAGGAGCGTGAGAAATCAATGTCAAGGTACCAAACTAGTGGTTACGCGGTTTTACCAAACCGCGTAACGGCTCGACGCTGCAAGCGTTCCTAAGCGGCAATCTGACGTTCAATCGTCGGGCATGGCCACAAGGCCTATGCCCTCCTCTTTCACGCCACCTTGCTCGCTTAAGAACGCTTTCGCTGTCCGTCCTCAACCTGCGATAGTCGTTGGGGACGTTCTTAAATGACTAGTCAAACAAGAACGTCCCCAATGACTAACTTCCTCCTTCCCGTAACCTTTCCGCAACAATGTGGCCTCCGCGGCGCCAGCGCCCGTTCACAACGTCCCCTGCGCTACACTTAGTCGCATTGTGGCGCCGCTGCGCCGTGCCCGAACCAAGGGAGACCCTCATGAAGAACACTCAGCTGCTGCTGATCAACGATATGTGCGGCTACGGCAAGGTCGCGCTCTCCGCCATGCTGCCGGTGCTGTCGCACATGGGCTATCGCATCCACAACCTGCCGACGGCGCTGGTGTCCGATACGCTCAACTATCCCAAGTTCTACATCCATGACACCACCGAGTACGTGCGCCAGAGCCTCGCTATCTGGGAGGAGCTCGGGTTTGAGTTCGACGCCATCTCGACCGGCTTTATCGTGACCGAGGAAGAGACGCGCATCATCTCGGACTTTTGCCACCGTCGCGCGCAAAAGGGCACCAAGGTGTTCGTCGACCCCATCATGGGCGACAATGGCAAGCTCTACGCCGGCGTGCCCGAGTCCACGATCGGTCTCATGCGCAGCCTGCTCGAGTGCGCCGACTACGCGGTGCCAAACTACACCGAGGCGTGCCTGCTTACCGATGCGCCCATTGCCGAGCAAATCACGCCCGATGAGGGCCGCGCTCTTGTGGATGCCGTGCGTGCCCTGGGCGCCAAGTCGGTGGTCATTACGAGCGCTGTGGTCGACGGTGCGAATGTCGTCATCGGTTACGACCATGTGGCGGGGGAGTACTTTACGATTCCCTTCGACTTGATCCCGGTTTACTTCCCGGGCACGGGCGACACGTTCTCGGCGGTGCTTGTCGGCCGCGTGATGGCTGGTTGGAGTCTGCAGCGCGCGACGGCCGATGCCATGCGCGTGGTAGCCGAGCTTATCGAGCGCAATGCCGACCAGGAGGACAAGTCCGCCGGCCTGCCCATCGAGGCCTGCCTGGATGTGATTGACCATGAGTAACGCCGACGAGAGCGGCACCGAGGCCACGGGCGAGAACAAGCCGCTCGGCGCACCGCGTGGCAAGCGCCCACGTATTCGCATTAGCTGTGTTGACCAGCTGGGCACATGCCGCTGCCACCACGGTCACAAGCCGGGCGACGTTTTTGACTTCGACCGCGATCGCGGCAAGATGTGCGCCATGGCCTGCCATGTGGGCTTTCCCTATATCGATATCCTGCGCTATGGCGGAACCGTGCCTGGCAACGAGCCCGGCACGGCAAAGTTCTGCTGCCCCGAAGTCGATACGCTGAACGTCTGGCTCGCCGAGATCGTCGACGAGTAGTTGAGCGCAATGTGACAAAGGGACAGTTCCTTTGTCACATTCGCGGGTGGTGTCCCTTCTTTTTGCTTATAATCTCAAATCTCTGCATTTCATCCGATTTTAGGTTCTAAAAATTCTGCGTTTCATCGATAATCAAGCGTGTAAAACTATGCATTTCATTTGATGACACCGAGGGGAGAGCCTATGCTGCGCAGGAAAATAGCGGCAGAGCTGGAGCGTTGGCTGAAGTCTGCCGAGCAAAAGGCCTTATTCATTACGGGTTCTCGCCAGATCGGCAAAAGCTATTCGATTCGCGCATTTGGCAAAGCCAACCATGCAACCTACATCGAGCTTAACCTCATGGAAAATCGCCAGGCAAAAGATGCTCTTCTCGAGGCGCGGGATGCCGATGATTTCATCAGCAGGGTGACGCTTCTTTCGGGAAAGTCGATTGCGCCAGGCAAAACGCTCGTGTTTATCGATGAGGTCCAAGAGGCCCCCGACATCATGACGATGGCAAAGTTCCTTGTTGAGGACGGGAGGTGCCGCTGGGCGTTTTCGGGGTCAATGCTCGGGACCCAGTTCAAGGGCGTCAGGTCCTATCCCGTGGGGTATGTCCACGAGCTTAGGATGTTCCCGCTCGATTTTGAGGAGTTTTGCTGGGCAACCGGGGTGAGCGAGGGGGCTCGCCAAACGATACGTGACGCGTGTATCAGCGAGAGGCTCATTCCTGATTACATTCATGACGCGATGATGGCAAACTTCAGGACCTATACCGTTGTCGGGGGAATGCCGGAGGTCGTGCAGCGTTTCCTTGACACGCAGGGCGACCTTGCCTCTGTTCGTCAGCTACAGTCAGAGCTCAACGAACAGTACCGGCGGGATATTTCCAAGTATGCAAGCGGGCGAGCCCTTCAGGTGCAGAGCATCTACGATCAGCTCCCTATTATGCTCGAGGGCGAAAACAAGCGCTTCGTGCTCAATTCCATTGACCCCAAGGCACACTACGAGAAGTATCAGCGAGATTTTGTATGGCTTGTCGATGCCGGCGTTGCTCTCAAAGCCGATATCGTAACCGAGCCAAAATCGCCCCTGCTCAAGACGGCACGGCCATCGCAGTTCAAGCTATATCAATCGGATACGGGCATGTTGATGGCGCGCTACCCCGTTGGAGTCGCCCAAGCGGCGTATCTTGATAGCAAGGAGCCCAATCTGGGCGGCATTTACGAAAACGTGGTTGCCCAGCAGCTGGCTGCCCAAAATCGCCAGCTTTACTACTATCAGACAAAAAAGCGCGGTGAAGTGGACTTTGTGGTCGATGGACCGGATGGGACGGCTGTTCCGATCGAGGTTAAATCGGGCTCCTATTACCACGCGCACGCTGCGCTCGGTCATGTGCTTGATACGGCTGAATATGGCGTAAGGCTCGGGATTGTTTTCTCGAGAGGCAACGTTGAGCGCAACGGAGCGGTTCTCTATTTGCCGCTATATGCGACCTGGGCCCTTTCGGATGTTTTGGGCGACTCCTGTGCCGAGGGGATAAAGCTGGAGGTCAAGCCGGTCTAGGGCCAGTCCCGGATGTGACAAAGGGGCAGTCTCTTTGTCACATTAATGAGCGTGGATTTTCTTCCGTATAGAGTGCACTTGAACGCTCAAAGTGGGAGAAAATCTACGCTCAATTTATGCCGAGGGCGCGGTTCGTG
>CABUUB010000007.1 GCA_902494625.1 uncultured Collinsella sp. | reverse complement strand
TGCGGCGTGGCCGCCACGGTTGGATTAGACACTCACCATTGTCGGCCTAATCCGCGGTCTTTCATGCAGCAGGGGCTCTCAATGTTTTTATGTCCTGCTCATATCGTCTGTGCCGGCAGAAAGGGACTGTCCCCAACTGCCGGGCGGGAGCGTTTAGCGGTACAGCTGCCGACTGGGCAGGCTGAGCTGGTATCCTTATGCGGTAATGTCTCGATTCGTTAGGATTGCATGTGAGAGCTTCCGCTGTCCTTCGTTCAGTTATATATCGCACCCTGGCCGTCGCGCTTGCCGCGCTCGCGGTACTGAGCACCATCATGCCCGCCCCTGCCTTTGCCGCCGACTCCGATCAGCAGGCCAAGACGGTCCGCGTTGGTTGGCTCGTCAACAACGAGGGCTTCCAGAACGGCACCCCCGGCGAGCGTCTCTCGGGATGGGGTTACGAGTACCTCCAGACCCTGTCGTACTACACGCCCGGCTGGCGGTACGAATATGTCTCCGGCACCTTCACCGAGCTTATGGACATGCTCGAGGCGGGCGAGATCGACCTCATGCCCAACATCTCCTACTCCGAGGAACGCGCCCAAAAGCTGCTCTTTTCCTCGAACCCCGAGGGCACCGAGCGCTACTTCATCTACGCCAAGCCCGATCGTGACGATCTGGCCAAGGGTGACCCCCAAGCGCTCCAAGGCCTTACCATCGGCTGCAACCCCGGCGTTATGCAAACCTTCGTTGGCCAGCAGTGGCTCGCCAACGAAGGCATTACCTGCACCTATAAAGAAATCGACACTGGCGGTGCCCTCTTTGACGCGCTCGCAAACAACGAGGTCGATGCCATCATCACGAACGACACGACTTCGTCGCCCAGCGCCTCCCCCATGTTCTACATTGGTTCGAGCGACTACTATTTTGCCGTCCCCAAAAGCCGCCCCGACCTGATGGACGACATCAATGCCGCCATGTCGGCAATCGCCTGCGTCAACCCACGCTATATCGACGAAGTCAAATCTAACTACTCGGCCCAAAACAGCGGTTCATCATCGCTCAACGGCCCCGAACGTTCCTGGCTCAAAGCAAATGACAACACCATCACGCTCGGCTACATTACGGGCAAACTCCCCTACTGCAACGAAGACGAAGACGGCGAAATGGAAGGCTCGCTCGCATCGCTTGCGACGACGTTACACGATAAATTTGGCATTACGGTCAAAACCGTCGCCTTTGATAGCTACAAGATGATGTCAAAGGCCCTGTCAAAGGGAAGCATAGACGTTGCGCTGCCGGTATACCGAGATTACTGGTTTGCCGAGCAAACAGGCGTTGTGCAGTCGATATCGTTGGGGACCATATCCCTCACCGCCATCCACACCGGCAGCAACCTGAACAAAGACCTTCAGAACATCGCCTGTACCAAATCATCGTTTGTCAACAAAAATGCACTTGAAAGTCTGTTCCCCACAGCGACCGTAACCGAATACCAATCCGACGATGAAGCGTTCGACGCCCTCAGGAAGGGAACGGCGCACTGCATCGTCGCTCCCAGTTCACGCGTAAAAACCATCGGTGACCGTTACAATCTCGAGGACTGCGAGACGACCGAGCTCCCTGACACCTGTGAGATCTCGTGCTGGATTTCGCGCGGAAAACCCGAGCTGTTGGGAATCATCAACAAGGGCATCATCAATGCCGGAGAATCGCTCTCCGCAAGCAATTTCTCCTCCACGTCGTACACGGCCCAGGAATCCAACACGCTTCAATTCCTTTATCGCAACCGCACCGCCATTGCAGCTACCCTCATCGGTATGTTGTCGGTCGGCATCATCCTGCTCATCTGGGCGCTCGTGCGCGCTCGAACCGAGCGCAAAAAAGCCGATGCTGCCAACGCCGCTAAGACGGCATTCCTCACGCGCATGAGCCACGACATCCGTACGCCGCTCAACGGTATCCTGGGCCTTATCGAGATCGAGGAATTGAAGGAAGGCGACATGCAAGTCGCCCGCGAGAGCCGTGCCAAGGCGCGCGTTGCCGCCAATCACCTGCTCTCGCTGATCAACGACATCCTCGAGATGGGCAAAATCGAAGACCGCAAGCTAACACTGGAGCATGCGCCTTTTAACCTCAAAGAGCTCTGTGACGATACACTGGTGCTGTGCAAGCTCCGCGCGTCCAGTAACGGCATCACAATGCAGAACAATAGCCTGCCGTACGCCACGGGGCCATACATGATCGGCAGTCCCACCCATATCCGACAGATCATGATCAACCTGTTAGACAACAGCATTAAGTACAACAAGCACGGCGGCTCCGTCACCTTTAGTTCAAAGACCAAGCCACTCGATAACGGGCGCGCGCTCTTTTCCTTTAGCGTTTCGGATACCGGCATTGGCATGGCTCCCGAGTTTTTAAAGCATATCTATGAGCCGTTTGCCCAAGAAGGTGACGATGCGCGCAGCAAGTTCCAAGGAACCGGCATGGGCATGCCAATCGTCAAGTCGCTTATTGAACTGATGGGCGGCACCATCGAAGTCACCAGCGAACTCCATGTGGGTACCACGTTCTACGTGGAAATTCCGCTCGATATCGACAAGAACCCCCGGGCGCGGACGGATACGGTCGAGAAGGCGCTCGACTGCTCGCTTGCCAACATGAACGTGCTGCTCGCCGAAGACAACGAATTGAATGCCGAGATTGCCCAGGCGCTGCTAGAATCCGAGGGCGTCGTGGTCACCCGCGCCGTCAACGGCAACGAAGTCGTCGATCTGTACCTATCGCATCCCGCCGGCAGCTTCGATGCGATCCTGATGGACATTATGATGCCGGACATGGACGGCTACGAGGCGACCCGCGCGATTCGTCTGAGCGAGAAAGTCGATGCAGCCGATATCCCCATCATCGCGCTCACCGCCAATGCCTTTGCCGAGGACGCCAAGGCGGCACACGACGCCGGTATGAACGCCCATCTGTCCAAACCGCTCGACTTTAACAAGCTCAAAAACATACTCGCCCGCATCAAGAAAAACGGATCCGTTTCGCTATAGTTTGTGCTCAACAACCATGCCCAGTAGAAAGGAAGCCAACGATGTTTAGGCCCTTACGTCGAAAGAAACGCGCCATCACTGACGAGGAAGCGCGCGAACTGCTCGCTACCTGCAAGCGCGGCGTCTTTGCCGTCAACGGCGACGATGGCTACCCGTACGCCATTCCCGTCAACTACTTCTTTGACACCGAGCACGACAAGATCTATTTCCATGGCGCCAAAGCCGGCCACAAGGTCGACGCACTCAAGCGCGATGACAAGGTCTGCTTTACCGTTTACGGCAACGAGTGGTACAGGGACGGTGACTGGGCTCCCTACGTTATGAGTACCGTGGTCTTTGGCCGCTGTCGCCTGGCGAATGACACCCCCGCGTTTATCGAAGACAAAGTCCGCCAGCTCGCCCTTAAGTACTACCCTTCCGCCGAGGAAGTCGAAGAGGAAATCGCCAAAGACATCAAGGGCGTCCAGCTCTACGAGATTACGATCGAGCATCTCTGCGGTAAGCAGATTCAGGAAAAGTAAGTCCCTCAGCAGGCCTCATCAATAGCAATATGGCCCGGGTCCAACCAACATTGGAACCGGGCCATATGCTTATAAAGCGTCAGCAGCCATGTGCGCAAGCGCCTCAACAAGTTCCTGCGAGCTCACGGGTTTACTCAGGTGCGCGTCCATGCCCGCCTCACGCGAAAGCCTGCGGTCGTCGGCAAAGGCATTGGCACTCACGGCGATAATCGGCGTGGTCGCGGCATCCTCGCGATCGAGTGCTCGAATTCGACGCGTGGCCTCAAGGCCATCGATACCGGGCATCATGATGTCCATCAACACCACGTCGTACTCGTGCGGTGCGCTCGCGGCAAACGCCTCAACGGCAGACTCGCCATCCTTAGCATGCGTCACGACGGCACCGGCACGGCCGAGCGTAAACTGCGCGATCTCGGCATTCAGATCGTTATCCTCTACGAGCAAAACGCGCAAGCCCTGAAGCGCATCGCCATCGCCCGCATCCGCGCGAACTGCCCGAGGAATCTCGGAGCGCTTGCATTTCTCAAGCGGCAGGCGGATGGTAAACGTCGTCCCCTGCCCCAAGACGCTCGTAAAGCTCATGGTTCCGCCCATAAGCTCGACCAACTGTTTTGCGATAGGCGCGCCCAGGCCAGTTCCCGATGAAGCGCCTTCCACCTGTTGCTCCTCGCGGCAAAACGGCTCGTAGAGGTGCTGTTGGAACTCCTCGCTCATGCCAATACCGTTGTCGGCGATCGTGTATTCATAGACGGGGACGCCATCCGCTGGCTCCACCTCGCGGCACACCAGGCAAACATAGCCGCCCTGGCGGTTGTACTTGACGGCATTGCCGGCAATATTGAGCAACAAGCGCTTGAGGTGCGTCACGCTCACCCGTGCATAGGGATGATCAAGCGCCTGCTGGTCGCAGATAATTGTCACCAGACGCTCCTCGGCCTGGCGCTCCAAAATATCGCGCACTTCACAGTTGAGAGCCACCAAATTTATGGGTACGAGGTTCAGGTCGATCTGTCCGCTCTCCAGGCGGCTCATATCGAGTGCCTCGTTGGCAAGGTCGAGCAGCAGTCCCGATGCCGTCCAGATCTTTGAGCGGCACTCGGTCTGCTTTTGCAGATCGTCCGCATTGGCATCGCCAACCTCGACCATGCCGCGAATGCCGTTGATGGGCGTGCGCAGATCGTGGCTCATGCGACGCAGAAACTCCGTCTTTGCCGAGTTGGCAGACGAGGCCTCACGCGCCGCCTTTGCCAGCTTGTCGCCATAGTCGCGCTCCTGCTGCAGCAAGTCCGTCAAACGTCGACGATCAGCGCGGCGACGCACCGTCACAACAACGGCTATAACACCGCCGTAGAGCACCAGCACGCCGGCGGCAACAGCCGCGGCGACCTCAAAGTAGCGCTGCGCCGAGGCATAGGTGTACACATAGAATTTGTGCGCTTTTCCAAATGTGCCCAAATACCACTCGCCGTCGGCGTTAACCAATCTGACCTTACTAGCCAGGCATCGATCCTTAATACCGTCGACAATGAAGACATCCGTCGCAGGCAGATCGAACACGCCCAATACGGTGGGTTCAACGGCATTGGTCGCAACGACCTTGCCGTCGCTTTCGATCACGATATTGCCGCTATCGATGGTTTCATAGCCATCAAGCAAGCTCTGCAGTTTGAGCGTATTGCTTGCAACTGCCTTCGCGCTCTGATGCCTTACTGCGACAACGATGCCCTCGTCATCCTGCCGGGTTACGCAGCCAATGTCTGCGACCGAATCATCCGAAAGCGTAATGCGGGCGGTATAGGACTTAAGCGGATGGGCTGCCACCTCCAGCACGGGTGCTTCCTTGAGATACGTAGCGAGCGACTCGTAGCCCACGCCATCCGTCGAGGACTCGGACACCAAATTGCCTGATGCGTCCGTCACGATCAGTGCACCCACGTTGAACTGGTCGGCATATTGCTCCAACATGGCGTTATCCACCGAACCGTCGCGCTCCATATCGCGCGCCGTCTCTCTTGCGATCTCCATAACGCGAATCAGGTTTTTGGTCGTATAGGCGCTATTGAATGCATCGTAGGAAAGGCTCTGCGTCGCCACGTAATCGACAACGTCGGCAAAGCGCTGCTCGGCTTGGGCCGTCGCGTAACCGTAGCTCATCATGCCGGCAACAACCGAGAGCGCTATCCCCAGCAGAGCGACAAGGAGCCATACCCCTGCCGAACGATTGCCCCGCTCCTGAGCGGCGTGGTCGGGTGCATCGATCATGACAGGCCCTCCATATTCAAAAATGGCGAAGGGTCATCAAAGTACTTTGACACCAGACGTTCCATGGTGCCATCGGCAAGCATTTCCTGGTAGGCATGAGTGAGCTTAACGTCGATGCCGCGCGTATCGTTGATATCGAAAGCGGTACCCAAACCGACCTCTAGCAGCGGCTCATCCAAAATGCGATACGTCACACCATAGTCTTTTTCGTAGGTGAGGAACGAGGACTCATGCGCGGCGATGGCGTCGACCAGACCCTCAACAAGCGCCGGGTTCAGGTATGAACCGTCCGAAAAGCTGTAGAGTTCCTTGATCTGCGGAACGTTTTCATTTGTGCGATTGAGCAAAATGTCCTCGGGCTTGGTGGTGGACTGAACCGCCACGACCTTATCCTCAAGATCGGTAAGCGTGTAGATATCGCTCTGGGGATCGACCGCGACCACCTGGCGGCTCGCAAGGTACGGGCCGGCCCAACGATACTCGTTTTCGCGACCCGTCATGCTAAAGCTACCCATGACACAATCGAGCTCGCCGCTCGCCAGCAGTTCTTTCTTCTTTTCCCAGTCGATCAGCTGGTATTTTGGCTTGTAACCAATGCGGGCCAACGCCTCGGTCAATATCTCGACATCCAGGCCAACAATATCGCCGTACTCGTCGGTATACACAAACGGTGGGTAGAGATCGCTTCCGACGTTGAGCGTCTTAAGGTCGTCGTCTTTGGCCTGCGAGGCATCCAGACCTTCTAATGCAGACGTCAAGGCTCCGTCATTCGACCCGGAACAGCCGGCTATCGCTACGACAAAGGCACTCGCCACCGCAAGCGCAACAAACAACGATATGGCAACCGAGCGACGGGGTCTTTTCATCGAGCTCCAGACGATCCTGTTTACAGACTAAAATGGTAAGAAATAATAGCAAACAAAACCACACAAGTGCCCAATGGTTACAGACGTTCTACCATGCGGGGCCTTCTAGCCGACTTGGCAGAAGACCCCGCATGCAGCGCACTCTTACCGTGCGTTAAAAACGTAGCGGTCCAGGCGGTCGCACGCTTCCCTTACGCGCGAAAGCGGCAGCGCCAGATTCACGCGAATGTGGCAGAGTCCGTGGAACGGACGGCCATCCTGGTAGCCAACGCCCACGCGCGCTCCCTCGTCGAGCAGCCACTGAATATCGCGGTCATGCTCGCGGCACCACTCGGTGCAGTCCAGAAACACCATGTACGTGCCCTGCGGACGTGAATAGGACACGCCCTCAAAATGCTCGTCCACGTAATTGCAGAAGTACCCGATATTGCCGGCAAGCACCTGATTGAGCTCGTCCACCCACTCATAGCCCTGCGGCTGGTAGGCACCGATAAGCGCATGCATGGAGAGGACGTTCATCTCGTTGTAGTGGGTCTTGTTGGACACGGCGCAGATGCGGTCACGCAGCGTCTCGTTGTAGACAATGTGGTAGCTGCCGACAAGGCCCGCCAGGTTGAACGTCTTGCTCGGCGCATAGAGGGCAACCGTGCGCATGCGGGCATCCTCGCTCACCGACTGCGTCGGAATATGCTTGTGACCCGGCAGAATGATATCGGACCAAATCTCGTCCGAGATCACCACGCAATCGTGCTGGCGATAGATGTCCATGGCGCGCTCGATTTCGTCGCGCTCCCATACGCGGCCGCAGGGATTGTGCGGCGAGCAGAACACCGCGGCATGGATGTGGTTTTGGGCGAGTTTGCACTCCATGTCCTCAAAGTCCATGCGCCACACGCCCTGGTCGTCGAGTTTAAGCGGGCTGTGGACAATGCGATAGCCCGCGGCTTCGATAGACTTGGTAAAGCCAATGTAGGTGGGGCTGTGGACCAGCACCGCATCGCCCGGCTGGACATACGCGCGCAACGTCGACACGACGCCGCCCAGCACGCCATTTTCGTAGCCGATATGTTCAGGGCTCAAACCTTCGACGCCATTGCGGCGATTCTGCCATTCGATGATGCGATCGAAGTACTCAGCGCGCGGGTTAAAGTAGCCAAACATGGGGTGCTGGGCACGCTGAATGATGTGTTCCTGGACCGTGGGCACCGTGGCAAAATTCATGTCGGCCACCCACATGGGGATGCGGTCGAAGCCCTCGTCGGGTGCGTTCGGAGCCATACCGGGGATCTCGCCCCAAGAGTCAACGGCGATGGAGTCCATGCCGTGGCGGTCGATGATTGAAGTGAAGTCGTATTTCATGCTGGACCCCCGTGCAAAGTAGACTGTTTCGATAGGCGCTATTGTCCACCAGCACGGGCGGTTTTGGCGCGGGGTTTGGCGCTTAATTTGACGGGTGCGGGCGAATGGCTGGTTAGTCTCGCGCGTCGTTGACGGCGACTACGGTTAGCTGGGTTTCATCGACCGTAAACGATATGTCGAGCCCGGCGTAAGCCAAGTGGTAAATGCGGTTTGGCTCGTGCTTGCTGCCTGCGCGGCGTGGGTCTTGGCGAAGGACTTCGACCAAGCCGGGGAGCTTTGCGGGCGGGACCATATCCTGTAGCGCTTGCGGAAACTCAACATCGAGCTCTTGCCACGGAGCATCCTCAATCCAGCCGCCGGTCGCATCCGGGTGACAGTCCGCAAACGGAATGTAGGGCTTAATGTCGTAGATGGGCGTACCGTCGCGCAGATCTGCTCCCAGCACATGGATGATGGGGCCGTCGTCGGTAAGCTCCACGCGGTCGAGCTTAACGCAGGTGAGACCGATGGGATTAGGGCGAAACGGACTGCGCGTGGCAAGCACGCCCACGCGCTCGGCTCCACCCAGGCGCGGCGGGCGCACGGTTTTCGACCACTTGACGTTGGTGCCGGACCTGTCCTGCGTTTTAGCGTCGACGGCAATATCCTTAGCCGTGCCGCCGGGCGTTCCGTTTTCGAAGCGCCACAGCAGCCACAGGTGAGAGAAGGAGTCCAGACCCTCAACTGCTGCGTTGGAGGCAAATTCCGGTTCAAAGACGATGCGTCCCTGCAGATGGGGCGCCAAAAAGCTGTTGCGCGGAATGCCGAACTTCTGCGGCAGGTCGGTACGTATGTGTGCAATAGGTTCCATGCCGGTCATTGTACGGCATGGAGGCGCGGGGCGTTGCGCGCAATTCTTCGCCGCGGTCTCCCGTCGTGCAACCAACGGTTGCTTGGAAGGGTGCCTGCCGCCGCGTATGCTTAAGCTATCAACCAGCAGAAAGGAGCCGCTATGGCCTTTGCAGAAAAGCTCATTGCCATCCGTCGCGCCCATCACCTTACCCAAGAGCAGCTCGCCGCCAAGCTCTTCGTCACACGCCAAGCCGTCAGCCGTTGGGAGCGCGGCGAAGTCACCCCGGGCATCGACATGATGAAGCTCATCGCCGCCGTGACCGGCGAGCCCCTGTCTCATCTGCTCGAAATGCCCGAGCACTATTGCCAGAGCTGCGGCATGATACTCACGCCCAACGACTGCGGCACCGACGCCGCGGGCGCCACGACCGACCATTACTGCAAGTGGTGCTACGACCACGGCAAGTACACCTACGACACCACCATGGAGGCGATGATTGAGGATTGTGCCCCGCGGCTGGCGCAAAACACCGGCATGTCGCTCGACGAAGCCGTCTCGCTCATGGGCGCCGTCCTGCCGCAACTGGAGCGCTGGCGCACCGTGCAGGAAAACGAGGAGCGCTACGGTGCCGAAGCCCGGACGCGCTATGGCGATGAGGCTATCGATGCGGCAAACGAAACGTTACTGGATATGGATCCTCAGACATGGAACGACATGAAGGAACTTGAACGCGCCATTTTGGGCCAGCTCTCGATTGCCATGGGCATTGGCGACCCAGAGAGCAACGAGGCTCGTAAGCTTGTCGCGATGCATCGTCGCTGGATTGCTCTCAACTGGGGATGCGAGCCCCAAGACGAGGCGTACCTGGGCCTCGCCCACGGTTATCTTGCCGACCAGCGCTTTGTTGACTACTACGACAAGCCCTGCGCCACCGGAGCCACGGCGTTTCTGGTCCAGGCCATCGAGTCTTCGTTGACGCGCGCATAGACCGCGGCGGCTTTGGGTATTTCAATCAAAACCTCAACCGATTGGAGACCTATGGCTACTAATCACGAGCTCGCGCTGTACGTTATGACCGGCTGCCCGTATTGCTTAAAGGTCAAGCACTTTTTGGCCGATAACGGCGTGACCATTCCCGAGCGCAATATCTCGACCGATTCCGATGCCGAACAGACACTCATCGCCGTCGGCGGAAAACGCCAGGTTCCCTGCCTGTTCATCGACGGCAAACCACTCTACGAATCGAGCGACATCATCGCGTGGGTGCAGGAAAACCTGCTCTAGTACGCACGCTCTGTCCGTCCAGGGCCCCAACCCATACGACCCAAACATGTACACCAGCATCCAAAGTCGACATTTTTCGACATCTTTGGATGCTGGCGTACAGCTTTTTGCTACATAGTCGTTGGGGACGTCCTTAAATGACCAGTCGTTAAAGAACGCCCCCGATGACTAGTTAGCCGTGGAAGCGAGCTGTAGGTGCAAGCGGCTGTTCACGAAAGACGCGCTCGACGGCAGCGCGGTATTCGTCGACCTTTTTGGTCTTGCGTACGATCTTGTGGACGGTAGCGGGATCAGCGAAAGCGCACTTGGCGTAGAACCACCACTCCTTCATGCGGAAGACCGCATTGCCGCCAATCTCTTCTGCATATGCCGCAAACAGCGTGTCGTGGAAGCGCTGCAGCTCAGCAGCCGTTGCAGCAGGGCCGCCCTTGACCATGCGAGCCAGAGCGGGGTTCGCGAGCAGGCCACGCCCCAACATCACATGGCGCGTGCCGGGATAGGCCTCCACCAGCGCGTCCATATCCTCAAGATCAAAAATGTCACCGTTATAGGCCACGGGGAACGGCGCACGCTCCAGCGTCTCGCCATAAAACTCTTTGCGCGGCGAGCCCGTATAGCGGTCCTTCTGTACGCGCGGATGCACGATCAGCTCTGCCAACGGCATGCGGCAATACAGATCGAGCACGCGCTCGTATTCGTCGTCATTCTCCAGCCCCAGCCTGGTCTTTACCGACACCGGCAACGGCGACCGCTCGCACACATCGCTTAAGAACGCCTCGAGCTCGTCGAGATTGCGCAAGAAACCCGAGCCCTTGCCCTTGGCGACAACCGTTCCCGAAGGGCAACCCAGGTTGAGATTGACCTCGCGGTAGCCCATGTCGGCGAGCACCTGTGCCGCCCACACAAACTCGTCCGCGTTCTTGGACATCAGCTGAGGCACCACGTTGAGCCCCTGGTTATTGGCAGGATCGATCTCCTTAAACGCCTTGCCGCCAAAGCGGTTTCCCACCCGCGGCGGCGGCAAAAACGGCGTGTAATAGCAATCGAGCGCACCGAAGCACTCCGCATGCACGCGACGGAACACATGCCCGGTAATCCCCTCCATAGGGGCCAGCGAAAGGATCATCTACTCTTCTCTCATATCAACACAACAAAGGGGCCGTCCCTTTGTCACATGCATTATGCCTTGCGCTTCAGGCGATTCACAAGGAAGAGGTAGCTACTGAACGATGACCACCCTCCAGCCGCACCCCATACAACGAGGTCTAATACTTTTCCCGAGAAGTGAACGAGTGAAAACGGGCCCCGAAGCATCTGCACTTTCGAGATGCAATTTCCTGCGGTTTTGCCAGCCAAATCCTGCGGGTTTGACGTCTAAAAATGTCGATGCTTCGGAGGCCCAAGTATGGCCGTTCACTTCTCGGAAAAGTATTAGACCTCGATTTACATGCCACTCAATGTGACAAAGTGGCTGCTCCTTTGTCACATTCGATGAAAAAGGGCACCGATGTTAGTCGATGCCCCAAAGCGGCTGCAGGTTAAGCCCTACAGCGTATGTCTAAGACGAATCGAACTATTCGTCCCAGGAGAGGTTCTTACCAGTCTTTTTTGCCAGCAGCAAGAACAGGCCGATAATAACGTTGCATGCGATGCAGAAGATGAAGACGCCCTGGAAGGAGCCGACAAGCTCATAGACCTTCATCATAACGGGCATGCCAAAGGCGCCGACGATATAGCCCACGGAGCAGATCAGCGCGAAGATGCGACCGAAATCGCGGGAGCCAAAGACATCCATAACCAAAACGGTCAGGGCAGTGCCAGCGATGACGTACATTACGTCGTTCACGCCTGCTGCGAGGATGCTGAGCGTCGAGTTGCCGCTGCTCATCATGAGCATGACAAAGGAGAGGATGGAGACAGCGAGCCAGCCCAGAATGGCCTTCGTGCTGCCGAACCTATCGCAAGTGGTGCCGACGATCGGATTGAGGAACAGATCGAAGAGCGATGCAGCGGATACCATGAAGCCGCCCACCATGGGGCTAAAACCAACCTCGGAAGCATACGTCGGGAAGAGCTGGTTCATGCAGCAAGTGAGCTGAACGAGGCAGAGGAAGCCGATGCAGAAGAAGAAGGCAGGCGACTTAATGGCGCGCGCATAGCTAACGCCACGCGTGCTATCCTCGGTCGTCTCCTCGGTCTCGGTGACCGTCTCGCCCTCGACGTAGCCATAGGGCAGCATGCCCTTGTCCTGAGGCTTGTAGCGGATGATCAGAATGGAAGCTGGGAGAATGAGCACTGCGGAAACACCGGCGAGCACCAGATAACCAGTTCTCCAGCCAGCGGCCTCGATGACAGAGGTGATGACGGGACTCATGATGAGCATGTAAATCGAGTTCACTGCCCAAGCGAGACCGATTGCCAGGCCACCAGATTTTTTGAACCACTGGTCAATAACGTCGGACATAGCGACGCCGGTGGTGAAGGCGAAGCAAACGCCAATCAGGGCGCCAGCGGCGATGAACATCCAGACTTCGGTGTAGAAGGCCATGCCTGCGCCGGCAGCGAGCAAAATAAGCTCGACAACGGGGAGCCAAACCTTGCCAACGACCTTGGGAATGAGTTTTCCGACAAACGGAAGAGCTGCCGCAAGACCAATGAGCGTTGCGGTGAAGTAATACGAGAAGATGGAATAGTCAAACCCGAACTCCTCGCACACGGGTGCGACGAAGGAGCCCGCGATGACGCTATAGGATCCGGTCGTGCCGGCAGACATAAGGCCGAGCGCGATTACGAGAACCCATGCGTAAACCTTGCTGCTCTTTAACTTTGCATTTTCCATTGACGCAGCTCCTAGAGACCCAGAAGGGCACACATAACGGCCTTGATGGTGTGCTGACGGTTCTCTGCCTCACGGAAGATGACCGAAGCGTTGGCCTCAAAGCACTCGTCGGCAATCTCGAAACCCTCGGTGATGATCTCGCGATGAAGGTCGTTCTTGCACTGGTCGAGGAGCATCTTGCCAACACGGTGATCAGCGTTGTGGACAGAGGGAAGCTCATGCATGCAGAAGATGTCGGGATTGTTGGTGCGCTTGCACAGCTCGCTGGTGACGCGATAGGGGTACAGAGACTCGGCATCGCCCAACCAGGAGTTGTAGTCGTCGGGATCCAGAACCTCTTCTCCGCACTCGGGGTTGATGTAGCGCCACTCCTCGGTAACGATAACGTCAACGCCATCTAGGGCATCGAGGTCAGAGGTGATGGTAAAGGTCCTATTGGGAGCGTACTTGGCGTAGCAGGCCTCCACCTCTTCGATCATTTCCTTGCACATCTGATGACGGAGGTCGTCGGGGCCGATGGCGAGGAAGTCCATGTCGAGCATAGCGCACAGACGGCCATACCACACTGGGGCGCCGGCGCAGTTGCCAACGAAAGCCATCTTCTTGCCGCGGCTCGTACGCAGACCGCCCCATTGCTCTTCCATCGTAAGAGCGTCAGCGAGCATCTGAGTCGGGTGATCGCCGAGAGTAAGGGCATTGATGACCGGGATGTCAACCAGGTCGGCGACGTCATAGAGGAACTGCTCGTCCTTCTGTGCGCGGTAGACGATGAGATCGTACATGCCGTTAAAGACGCGCATGGCATCCTTGACGGTCTCGCAGTCACCCATGTGGGAGTTGGTCAGATAAGTGAAGCCCATGCCCAAATCATTGCAGGAGGTCTCGAATGCGCAACGAGTACGGGTCGAGCCCCACTCAAAGTTGGCGAGGACGTTTTTGCCGGGGAAGTAGCGCTGGTCGACACCAGACTTCTTCTGAGCCTTAAGGTTCCAGGCAAGATCGATGAGATAGCGGAAATCCTCGGAGGAGAGATCATGGATGTTGATGTAGTCGCGACCGCGGAGGCTGTTGTTCATGCCTATTTCCTTTCGAATTATTATCAAAATTATTGTTGAATGTGTCCCCGAGGAAAACACGGATATCCCTCGGGGAGCGGTACATGTGGCGCCTAAGCCAAAGAGCGCAGGCTCTAAGGCTCACTAACGACTGGCCGCCACGTCCTTAGTCCAGCAGTGCACGCCGCCGCCGGACAGGTTAAGCGCGAGGGAATCAATCATGATGACTTTGCGATCGGGGAAGCAGCTCTCAAGAACTGCCTTGGCCTGCTCATCCTTCTCTTTCACGACCTCGCTCATGCCCTCGTGGTAATAACGCTGGCCAAGAACGACGCCGTTGCAAATCAGGAAGTTGCAGTAGCTCGCTGCGGCGTAGAAGTGGACGGGGCCCTCGGGCCAGGGGGTGCCATCCATAAACTTGCCGCCCATTTCGTCGATGAAGCCCTTATAGAGCTCGTAATCTTCATCGCCAGGGGCGATAACGACTTCAATAGGCTCGGCGGTGGGCATACGAACGATCTCGAAGGGCTTGCCCTCCCAGTCCGTTTCGTTGCTCAGGATCTCGTAGGCTGCCTCAATACGGCGACGAGACTCTGCTCCAGCCTTGCTCGAGGCTGCCTCTTCATCGGACACCTCGGCAAGAAGAATCTTGTTCGGAGTGATAAAGCGACACATCTCATCAATGTGAGCTGCAAAGCTCATGCCAAAGACGGGAGTTCCGTCTTCCTTCTCGTCGAGGATGCCCAGTCGATAGTCGTCGTCCTCGAGCATAGGCTGCGGAAGCCAGATAACCTTGTTGAGGTTGTAGATGCGCTTATACTCGGCCTCTACTTCCTCTTTCGTGAACTCGGGATTACGCTTGCGGCATTCCGTGTCCTCGATGGCGATCAGAGTGCCGTGACCGTCAAACTCGCGGTCGCCGCCCTCCGAAACCATTTCGGAATTGACGATATCGAAGCAACCGAGCGCAACCGCCATGTGAACGGCTGCCTTACGTGCGGACTGGCACTCCGGGGAGTTCTTGTCCCACACGCCGTAATAGGTCCAAGCGGGGTTGACCATATAAGAATGGCCCTTGTCGTCGACCATGATGCTGGGACCGTTGTCGCGGACATAGAAGTTGGAGTCTTCGAACTGCGTGATCTCGATGCGATCGAGATCAACCCCCTCCTCCTTCAGTCGCGAGCAAGCCTCCTCATAGGAGCCGGGGGTGCCGCAATTGAGGTTGACCGTAACGTCGCCATACTCGAGCAGAGCCTTGATCACGTCAACGCAGGGCTGGCGGTTATCGTAGCCCTCTGCACGGATGTAATCGGGAAGCCATGTCACATAGACGTTGGAGCGCTTCTCGAACTCGCCCGGCATACGATAGTTCTCGTACATGGTTGGTCCTTCCGTCGGGTTTCCCGCGATGCTGTCCGGCCGCGACAATAGCGGGGTTTCACCTGCTATAGTACTACTATACCTACCGTTCGGTAGATAATTTTGAATAATTGCCGCTCGCCTACTGATACATACCGTTCGCCGTATATAGTGGTCATGTTTGGACACGAATTGATGTTCCGTTGCCATCCTTAATAATGTTGGTAGTGCGGAAGTGATTTGCAATGGAGAAATGCAGCGTGAGCACAAGAAAAAAAATATTGGACGCAATGTACGATCTTGTGGCAGAAGTCGGTTATGACAAAGCGTCTATCGGAAAGATTTGCGACTTTGTCGGTATATCCAAGCCGTCGGTGTACTACTACTTTCCCTCAAAAGAGGAGATTTTCACTACGCTCTTGGACAGCATGTTTCCGACCATTGACTATCAGCGCGACTACTCGCTAATAGTCGATAGGGACGGGTTCAAGGCCGCGCTTATCGAGCTCGGCAATTCAGTTATAGGTGGCTATCGAAGCGATGAAAAGCGCCGGCGCGTGCTGGCCGAGGTTAGCGTTCAAGCAAATCGAATTCCTGCAGTTCAGGAACGTCAAGCGACGGCGACCAAACGAACCATGGATGCGCTTAAAGACATCCTTCTTCATGGTGTAGAGATTGGCGCGTTTTCCGATAGCGCCGACGTAATGCTCTACGTACAAATTCTTTATACCGTTCTGGAGGGAGCAAGCAATACGGTCGCTCAAGGTGAGGATATTGATGAGAAAGCGGTTTGGGCGGGAATAGTCGAGCTTATGTTCAAATAAACCAGCCAAGCTGAAGCGCATGTTGGCACCCATGGTGCCTGCGGGCAACCTTTAAAACGAAAACAGGGGTCGACTCCAGTCTGGCTTGGAGTCGACCCCTGTTGCATGGCAATCTATGCCGATGCAAATCGGCGCTTATTACTTTTCAGCAGCCTTATTGAGAAAGCCGGAAACGATAGCAAACGCAGCAATCATAAGGTTGCAGGCAATGCAGAAGATAAATACTCCCTGGAATGACCCTGCCATCCCGTAAACCTTCATCATGACCGGCATTCCAAAAGCACCGACGACATAGCCCGCTGAGCAAACGATCGAATAGATCCTTCCAAAATCGCGTGATCCAAAGAGCGAGAGGAGAAGCATCGGCATTGCGGTTCCAACGATGGCGAACATGACATCGTTTACACCAGCTGCAATGATGGAAACGGTCTCATTGCTTCCGCCAATGATAAGAAGCAGGAATGAAAGAATGCTGACACCTGTCCATGCGACCGTTGCTTTAATAGCGCCAAGCTTGTCGCATGTTTTGCCCACGAAGGGATTTAGGAAGATGTCGGAAAACGAAGCTGCCGAGACCATTAAGCTTCCTACGATAGGATTGAAACCGACCTCGCTTGCATAGGTTGGAAACAGCTGGTTCATGCAGCAGGTGAGCTGCGCCACGCAAAGCAAGAGGACACAGAGAATAAAAGACGGCGTTTTCGCGGCATCGCGGAGTGCCATGCCCGAAAGGACATCTTCCTGCTCATCGGCGCTGCAGCTCTCATGGGTTTCGGAGGCGGTCTCTCCGTACGGAAGCATATTGCGATCAGAGGGGTTAAGGCGAATGATAAATGCGCTTGCAGGCAAAATCATAGCTGCAGAAACGGCCGCAAGCACGATGTATCCCGTACGCCAGCCTTGCTGCTCGATGACCAGCGTAATGACAGGACTCAATAACAGCGTGCAGAGAGAATTAACGCCCCAAGCGAGGCCGATGGCGAGACCGGACGATTTGCTGAACCATTGGTCAATGACATCGGACATGCAGACGCCCGTTGTAAACGAAAAGCAGATGCCGATCACTGCGGCGGAGACGGTGAACATCCAGACCTCGGTGTAGAACGCCATTGCGGCGCCGGCGGCAATAAGGACGAGTTCAATGCAAATATGCCATGGTTTGCCGATTACTTTTGGAATGAAGCGACTCAAAAGCGGAAGCCCAAGCGCAAGGCCAAGAAGAATCGCGGTGAAATAGAAAGAAAAAGAAGTGTAGTCAAAGCCCAGATCTTCACATACTGGAGCAACGAATGAGCCGGCAATAATGCTATATGTGCCAGTTGTTCCGGCGGACATTAAGCCGAGCGCAATAACGACGACCCAAGCAAATGCGCCGCTTTCACGGAGACAATCTTTTTTGGCTGGTGTGGTGAGAGTCATGGTTGCTCCATTTCTATCGGCAATACATCCTATATGCCTACCGATAGGTATATAAACCAGAGGACTCTTCGTCAAGCATTAAGCGGGGAGAGGGAGTTCTTAACCTGCCGAACGGTAATTAGACCCCGTTTTCGCAAGGGTCTCAATGTGACAAAGGGACCGTCCCTTGTCACATTATTCGGAGCGCAGGGCTTCCACGGGATCCTTTTTGGATGCGCTACGGGCCGGCAGCAGGCCAGCGACAACCGTCAGCAGCACCGAAATTGCAATGAGCACCAGCGCATCCTGCACGGGCAGGCTCATCAGATTGGGTACCTGTTTGGCAGCAAGCGCCCAGGCATTAACCGGAAAGCTCACGGCCACCACGACGACAATAGCAAAGACGCCGGCAATGAGGCCCTCGATACATGTCTCGGCATTGAATACGTTGGCCACGTTGCGCTTCGACGCGCCGATCGCGCGCAGGATGCCAATCTCCTTTTTGCGTTCCAGCACGCTGATGTAGGTGATGATGCCGATCATGATGGAGCTCACCACCAGGCTGATACTCACGAATGCGATGAGCACCAAGCTGATGGTGTTCACGATGTCGGTCACCGAACCCATGATGATGCCCATGTAGTCGGTGTATGAGATTGCCTGTTCATCGTGGCCAGAGGCTTTGACCTGCTTGTTGTACGCGTCGATGTGATCGAGCACGCGCTCCTTGGCCTCAAAGTCGCGCGGGAAAATCTTGACCGAGATGGGGTCTGCCTCATCCGCATAGCCCAACGTGGTCAGATTGTTGTCGTAGGTGAGCTTCGACGCCTTGGCATAGCTCATCATGAGCGAACTCAGGTCCTCGGCGTCCATGTTGAAATGGATGGCACGAGCAAAGGCACTCGCATCCACACGCATGGCGCCCGCCAGGTTTTCAAAACTCGAAGACATCTGCGTCGCCACCTGGTCCATAAGCCCTGCCGCGCCCGCCTTGAGCTGGGATGATACCGTCGACGCTATCTGCTCGCTGATTGCCTTCATCACCTGATCCATAGCCTGCTGCAGATACGGAGCCAGCTGCTTTTGCACATAGTCGCTCATCGCCTGCTGCAGACGCTCGGCCAGGGCATCGCCGCCGAGCGCTTTGAGCTGGGCCAGGATTTGCTGAGCTGTGTCATCATTCTCAAGATACGTCGAGAATGCGGCAGAGAGCTTTGACGCGTCCTTAAGATCTTCGGGCGACAGCGCCTTAAACTGATCAGACTGCAAAAAGCCCTCAAACAGCTGGTTGGCTAGTGTTCCCACCTGCTGCATTTGCTCGGGCGTGAGTTCCAGACCGTCAAAGATACCCGAGAAATCTGGGGTTGGCGCTTTTGCCATGATGTCGCTGAAGTCGATGTCCTTGCCAACGCCCGAAAGGTCAATGTCCAGCCCGGACAAGTCAAGACCCGACAGGTCCATACCGCCGGCCGCACCCGAAAGCGCAGACGTATCGAACGAGAACGCGCTCTTGAGCGCCGCCTCGTCCACACTGAACATGCTGCCCAGATCCACGCCTTGCTTGGCCTCGCCTTGCAGTTCGTCGAAGGTTTTGCCCGTAAAAACATCCGTCTCGGGGTGGGCGAGTTGCTCCTGCACAATCTGCGAATCGGCGGCGCGCTCCATAAGCTGGCGAGTCAGTGCATGCGTATAGGCAATGCCCGGAGACAACGCACTCGCATTGGCCGTCTCGTTAGGTCGCACCACGCCCACAATGTGCACGTCAATACCGTCGGCAACCTTGGCAGCCATAAAGTCGGCGTCGTCAGACATGTCGGTCCACATGCCGGTCTCTTCGTTTTTGCGATAGGCATCGGCCGGCGACAGCACCTTAAACGTCGTGGACAGCGCATCGTCGTAGGTAAAGTCGGCGCCGGTCTCGGGCGTTTCGATCTTACCGTCAGCCGTCATGGCGCTGTTAACCAGGTCGTTGAGCTCATCGATATCCAGCGCACCGATGCTGTAGAGCGTATAGTCGCCCACCGTACCGCGGCTCGAAAGCACCATTACGGCTTCGTTTGCGGACGTGGGCCAATGACCGGCGACGACATCGTACTGGCTGTCGAGCAGGCTCTGGTCTTCAATCATCTCGTTAAAGACCGAGGTTCCCATGGATTCCATGCTCACCGTTGCCGCCGAGCTCGCGCCTCCGCTCATGGCCTCGGTCATGGCATTGGGCACCAGCCGAACGGGTTTCTCGTCACCCTTGCCGGCACGATAGACAACCGGCGATACACCGTAGCCGTACTGAATGGCGTTGACCTCTTTATCGATGCCGTCGCCACCGGCATCGAGCCATGCCTTAAAGCTCTTCATGTCGTTGGACTTAACGCTCGCAAACATATCCTTTACGGCCGTGACCACAGGGATCCTATCGGTTCCCTGAGCCTTGCCGTCGGTGCCGTCGTCGGACGAACCCTCGTTCTTGGACGTATCGTCATCCGCGGCCCCCTGTCCGCCCATCATGGACGACAGGTCGTAGTCCTGCCTGGAGATCGTAAGCGGGTAGCTCGAGAGCGTATCCTCCTCGACCTTTTTGATGTAGCCGTTTACACCATTGGACAGCGCCAGAATCGCCGCGATACCGATAATGCCAATCGAGCCCGCAAAGGCAGTCATGGCCGTGCGGCCCTTCTTGGTCATGAGGTTTCGAGCAGAAAGCCCCAGCGCCGTCACAAAGCTCATCGAGGTTTTGCGCGTAGGCTTGGCCTCGCGGCGCGTGGCGTCGGCGACATCGAAAGGGTCGGAATCGTCGGTGATCTTGCCGTCCGCTAGATTGACGATGCGCGTAGCGTACTGGTACGCCAGCTCGGGATTGTGCGTGACCATGATGACCAGGCGGTCGCGCGCCACGTCCTTGAGCAGGTCCATGACCTGTACGGACGTCGTTGAATCCAAAGCGCCGGTCGGCTCGTCGGCCAGCACAATCTCGGGATCATTGATCAGAGCACGGGCGATGGCCACGCGCTGCATCTGTCCACCCGAAAGCTGGCTCGGGCGCTTGTTCACGTGCTCGCCCAAGCCGACTTTCTCCAACGCCTCGCGCGCACGCTGGCGGCGCTCGGCGTGTCCCACGCCCGTGAGCGTGAGCGCCAGCTCCACGTTTTCCAAAATGGTCTGATGCGGAATGAGGTTATAGCTTTGGAACACAAAGCCGATGCGGTTGTTGCGGTAGGCATCCCAATCGCGATCGTGAAAATCCTTGGTCGAAATACCGTCGATCAGCAGGTCGCCAGAATCGAAATGATCGAGCCCACCGATAACGTTGAGCATCGTAGTTTTGCCCGACCCCGAAGGTCCCAGAATGGCCACGAACTCGTTATCCCGAAAAGACAGGCTCACGCTGTCGAGCGCCACCTGCGTAAACGACTGCGTAACGTACCTTTTGCAAATACCTTTGAGCTCCAACATGGACGGCAACCTCTCCCACGCGGGCGCACTCGCCCGCTCTCCCCCGCCGTTCGTATTCGACGCGTTTGTCCTACTCTATCCCCATTTTTCACCGACGCCAGTGAGGAATGTAGGGAACCGCATCAAAAAACGAACGGGACGGCGCCCAAAAGAAGAGGTCCCGAGTGGGACCTCTATATGGTGGAGCTTATCTTGAAAGGTAGCGGACTACTTCGCACAGCGGCGCACGATCATCGCGATGCTTTACGTGTTTTTTACTGCTCGCTATTCGCAATCGCCTGGTCGATAAGTTTGTTGAGTGCTGCGCGCTGCTCGGCGGAGCTGATGGCTCCCACGATGGGCTCCCCTACGATGTTGCCATTCTGATCGATGACATACGTTGTCGGGAACGAGAACAAATTTGACGTGAACTTACCGGCCTCGCTATCCGACTTGAACCAGATGTTCTTATACGTCACGCCCTTCTTGCTCAGCACGTCCTTGGCATCTGCAATCTCGCCCTTGTTGCCATCGAGCGTAAAGGAATTGACGCCCACGACCTGGCCGCCCTTCTTGGCAAGCTCCTGATTCAGTTTCTCAAGATCGCCCAGCTCGCCCACGCACGGCTTGCAAGTAGTGAACCAGAAGTTCATGACGGTGACCTTGTTCTTAGAGAACAGCTCGTCGCTGTTCACGTCGTTGCCATCCAGGTCCTTGCCCGTAAAGCTGGGGAACTTCGTCGCCTCGCTCGAAGCATTGGCACCAGCCGTCATGCCAGCGGTCGAAGCGTCGACGCTCTCGCCTGCACTCGGCGTGCTTCCACAGCCGGGGAACTCCTTCTCCAGGCTCTCGAGCTTGTCCTCGATCTCCTTGATCTGCTGTGCACCGGCCTTGAGCGTCTTAAGCTCATCCGCCGTGAACTCATCCTTGGCACCATCGATGGTCTTGAGCAGGAAATCGCCGTAATTGCTGCCATCCTCAATCATTGCCGAGTCTTTATTTGCCGCATTGAATACCTTTTCCCAGAGCGCGTTATCACTCGAAAAGATATCGTTCTCCTTCTGCATGAGTTTTGCATACAACTCGGCGGCCTCGTCGGCATTGGTCGGCTTCTGCGCAGTGAGTTCTGCGATCTTAGGATCGGAGCTCGCAGATTCGCTCGCATTGCCACCGGGCGCCGAACATGCCACAAGGCACAAGGCCAATACCGGCACCATAAACAGGGCCGCAATCTTAGAAAGCTTCATGGTCATTCCTCCGTTTTGTCGAAGCTTGTTTACTTTTTATCAGCGGTCAAGGGGAGCTTTTCCGCCGACACATCCAGGCCGTAGCGATAGCTGATGGCATCGACGGGACAGGCCCCGATGCACTTTCCGCACCGGATGCATTCGGCATGATTGGGCGCGCGGACCACATCAACGTCCATCTGACAAACCTTTGAGCACTTGCCGCACGAGACACATTTGCATGCATCGACCCGGATCCCCAGTAGGGACACCTTATTCATGAGCGCATAGAATGCGCCGAGTGGACAAATCCATTTGCAGAAGGGGCGGTAGAACAAAACGCTCAGCACTACCACGGCAATGAGAACGGCAAGTTTCCAAGTAAAGAGATGTCCCAACGCAGATCGAATGCCGGTATTGGCAATGGCCAGCGGAATGGCGCCCTCGAGCACGCCCTGCGGACAGATGTATTTGCAAAAGAACGGATCTCCCATCCCCAGGTCGTTGACCACCAGCACAGGCAGCAATACCACAGCAAACAGCAGCACGAAGTATTTGATATACGTAAGCGCCTTGAGCTTTTTTGTCGAAAGCTTTTTGCCGGGAATCTTGTGAAGCAGTTCCTGCAGCCAGCCAAACGGGCACAAAAACCCGCATACAAATCGTCCCAGCAGCACGCCGAGCAAAATGAGCGTACCGGTAACATAGTAAGAAAAGTTGAACTTGGATGAACCTACCACCGACTGGAACGACCCGATGGGGCACGCACCCGATGCCGCAGGGCACGAATAGCAATTAAGTCCAGGTACGCAGACTGTTTTTCCCGCGCCCTGATAGATGCTTCCTTTGACAAAGTTTGGCAGGTGAATATTGGTGACCAGCGTCGCCGCCGCCTGAATGAATCCGCGAAATCGGGCCAAAACATGCGACGCAGTGTTTTCTCTTTTATCCAATTCCGATACACTCCAAGCACAGCCTAATCGCTTTGGCCAGCACGGCATCCGCCTCGCCACGCATAACACCAAAGCACACCATGGTGATTCCGACGATCAACAAAGCGACCTGTACCACGGGTTTTACCGCTTTGAACAACTCGACCACTCCTTTCGTTACGCGACCATTGGACCATATCGACTATAAAATCCGTGTTAAGCGCGATTTGAAATGTGCAGGGAGACTGTTATGCGTATTTTGATCGTCGAAGACGAGCGAGCACTGTGCGATGCAATCGCACGCAGCTTGCGAAACTTGGCGTACAGCGTCGACTACTGTCACGACGGACAGGAGGCGCTCGACCTACTGGACATTGAGGCCTTCGACCTCGTAGTACTCGACCTCAACCTTCCCCGTATCGACGGCATGACCGTGCTCAGGGAACTTAGGAAAACCGACTGCGAGACCAAGGTACTGATTCTGTCCGCGCGTGGCGAAGTATCCGATAAAGTCGCCGGACTCGATGCCGGCGCCAACGATTACCTCACCAAGCCGTTTCATCTGGACGAGCTTGCGGCAAGGATCCGCAGCCTTACCCTCAGACGCTTTACACAAAGCGACATAGTTTTAACCTGCGGAAAGCTCCGCTTTGACGCCAAGGCGCGCATCGCCTCCGTGGACAGCGAGGCTTTATCTCTTACGCGCAAGGAAACGGGAATCTTGGAATACCTGATGCTTAATCAGGGGCGTCCGGTAAGCCAAGAGGAGCTTATCGAGCACGTTTGGGATAGCAGCGTGAACAGCTTTAGCAACGCAATCCGCGTTCACATCTCGTCACTCCGCAAAAAGCTACGCAGCGCTTTGGGATACGACCCGATTCGCAATCGGATTGGAGAGGGCTACGTTATGGAGGATAGCGAATGAAAAGGCTTTCGCTGCAATGGCGCATAACGATTATGACGGCACTGCTCACGTGTGCGGCGTGCGTGCTAACAAACTGCCTGGTCGGCTATACGGGCATGCGCTACATGGATGCCATCGGCAGTAACATCTCGGCCTTTAACGCTGCCGGCGCGGATTCGCCCCGGGTGTTCGACCCAACGAAAACGACCCCCGATGACAAGGTCATGATCGTCGTAAACGACGCACAAGAGTCTTTTGGCACGACAACCTGGTGCATCACGGCCGGAGTCACACTCCTTGGCGGCGTGCTGGCATACTTTGTGAGCGGCCACGCGCTCAAGCCGCTACGGGATTTTGCCGCCCAGGTGGAGCGCGTGCAGCCTGACAACCTAAGCGAAATCAGACTCAGTGAAGATGTGCCCACCGAGCTACAACGATGCAGCGCCTCTTTCAACGACATGATCGCCCGTCTTGGCGAAGGGTTCTCTGCACAGCGTCAGTTTACCGGCAACGCCGCACACGAGCTGCGCACCCCGCTCGCCCTTATGCAAGCACAGATTGAACTATTCATCTCCGAGCACTCCGGTCTGCAATCCGAAACAGCCGAGCTGCTCGGCCTGCTACAAGAACAAACCGAGCGCATGTCTCGAATGACCAAGGTATTGCTCGAGATGAGTGAGCTCCGCAGCGTTCCTTGCGAGGACGATGTTGAACTCGGCCCCCTGTCCGAAGAGGTCCTCACCGACCTTGCGCCACTTGCCGAAAATAAGGGCATAGCCCTCAATTGTGCTGGAGACGCTTTAGTAATCGGAAGTGATACGCTCCTCTACCGGCTGGTGTTTAATCTGGTCGAAAACGCCATCCGTTACAGCCGCTCCGGCTCGACTGTCAACGTCTCCATCTGCGACAACGACAGCCACGTGATCCTGCGAGTCAAAGATGAGGGCCCGGGAATACCCAAGCAGTACCGAGAGAGCATCTTCCAGCCGTTCTTTCGTCTAGACAAATCCCGCAGCAGAGCATATGGCGGCGCAGGGCTCGGACTAGCGCTCGTTTGGGAGATTGCAGCGCTTCACGGTGGCACGGTAGAGGTCGAAACAAGTTCCGAGAACGGGACCACCATGCTCGTAAGCCTTCCAAAACGATCCGCAGCGTTAACCGAACAGTAAAACGAGAGGGGTCCCGAGCAACAGGAGTACAATTGCTGCATTGTTGCCACCTGATGGGAGATGGAAGATGGACTGCGATGGCTACCCGCGCATTCCCATGCCGTTGATGTGCACTGCCTTTGTGCCGGGGCAGATTGACGCTGCGGTTGCAGGCATTTCCGACCCCGATTCGCGCACCATCGCCACGGCAGAAGCGCTGTACTTTCGCGGACAGGCCACCCTCGCTGCCAAGACGGCACGACCCTATCTTGACGCCACCGACCCCGCACTGCGCTATTCCGCATGCCTTATCTGCGGATATGCCAGTCTGTCGCTCAATCGTATCGCCGATGCCCGCCGTTGCCTTGCGGGCATCCTCGATACGCCAACTGACGAGGAATCGCCCGCCGTCCACGCAACGCATATCCTATTCGCCTCCGCCGCGAGCGTCCTGCTGCACTTGCCTTCCCCGCATTCCGCCGAAGAGTTTTATCCGCTTGCGGCGCATCTGCCCGAAGGCCTGCGCCTGTTCGCCAGCTACGTGATGGCGCATGCCCTGTACCTGCGCGGCGAATACGGACGCAGCCTGGGCATGGCGGAAAACGCCCTAATCATGAAACAGGGAAGCTATCCGATCTCGGAACTGTTCCTGCACCTGGCAGCTTCCATGGCATGCATGAGTCTCAAAGACGTCGACGCCGCAAAAACGCACTTCGGAGCCGCTTGGGACATTGCGCGTCCCGACGGCCTTATCGAACTCATCGGCGAACACCACGGCCTTTTGCAGGGGCTTATCGAGGCGTGTCTAAAAACGCAATACCCTGACGACTTCGCGCGCATCATCGAGATTACGTATCGATTCAGCTACGGCTGGCGGCGCATCCACAACCCCGATTCGGGCGAGGACGTGGCCGACGATCTAACGACCACGGAATTCACCATGGCCATGCTCGCCTGTCGCGGGTGGACCAACGCCGAAATCGCACGCCACATGGGAGTATCGCCGGGCACCGTCAAAAACCGCCTATCCGGCGTATACGCAAAGCTTGGCATCGGCACACGCGCCGAGCTGGTCGCGCATATGTTGCGTTAGCAACCGGGCTGCCAAGCGCATCGAACGCGTTCCGGAACCCGGCGCTTCGCTCAATCAATTTGGACATTTTGACCCTTGAACGACACTACCGCCACGGGGCACCTTCTCGCAAAATTGGATTATTTCCACCGATACCTGCGGGATGGGAGCCAAAGATGCTTGATCGCCGTTCGTTACTTGTTGCCGGAGCATCCTCGTTGGCAGGCATCATGCTGCCTCGCGTGCCGGGAAGCGCAAACGCCTTCATATTGCCGTTCACGCCCACCGAAGCCCATGCCGACGAAAAAGACCCCTTCAGGGTGCTCGTTCTCTCGCGCACCATGTTTGGTGTGGTCGTGGTCGACGTCGCCAACAAGAATACGCCCATCACGGGCGCCCAGGTCACGCTCACATCGCGCTATGCCGCAGGCAAGCAGCTCACCGCCACTACCGATGACGAAGGCACGGCCATCTTTGAGGTCGCACCGCTTTCGGAAGGCTACGTGGACGAGGCAACGCTTCTCGACGCGTACGACTTTAACGGTGGCATCTCCATCAGCATGCCAGGCTACCGCGATGTCGAGATTCCCCTCGCTCGCATTCAGGGCGGCACCGCCATTACCGCTCCCACGTGTCCACTCTCCGACGGTCAGCCGTACTTTCGCCAGCTCACGTTTGATGAGTGGGACATCCAGTACGCCGACGCCACATTCATGGCGATGCCCAAAGACGATGCAGCAAATGCGCAGCCCGATACGCATGCCTTTACCGTACAGGCCCATCTGCCACAGGGTGGACAGGCAACGCTGCACATCAACAAAGTGACGCCTGCCGCGGGCAGCTCACCCGAAAGCGTCACGCAGATTGGCCAAGTCAAGGCCAGCGCATCGGGCGCGGATAATCTGGCAATGTTCACACTCGAAGACAAGTTCCTCGATGCAGCGTCAAACCTTCTGGAAGAAGGGTGCAGGCTGCGCTTCGTCCTCGACTATCAGGGTAAAACCTACACGCTCTCCTCCCCCATGGCCGTTGTCACCGCGCCGGCCGCAAAGGCGGAATCGGGCTCGACCACTATCATTCCCACCACCATGGACCAAGAGATCACTCCGTTTGATTTCCCCGCATCGTTTCCCGGCATCGGCGGCAACAAGTTCACCTGCTGGATGCCCTCGTTCCCCATTTTGTTCGATTTCTCGTTTGCCGGGTACGTACTGTTTGGCGGAGGATACAAACCGGTCGGCTACATGAACGATTCGGGTAATCCGGATCCGGAGTACTGGAAGAAGTCGCCGCGCGAGTCGGGTGCCAAGCAGGCAAACCGCTACCTCGACGAAATGGAGGGGAAGTGGAATCAGTACAAGAGCATGAGTGCCGGTTCGGGCACCGATCCAAGGAACACCAAGCTCCTTCGCCACCACTGTACGCCGCTGTTCACGATGGATATCGCCACACAGCTGTACGGCTCGCTCGCCTACGATTGGGTGGGCAAAACCTGGGGTAGCAACAACGACCCCGCATACGGCAATATTAAAGCCCTCTTCCAGGTAAGAACCGACCTCAATTGGACCGAGCAGTTTACCCTAGGACCGGTGCCGTTTTTCCTAAACGTCAACCCCTGGGTGCTGGCTAAGCTGGCGCTCGCCGTGGGTGCCCACACGCACGGCAGCGGCGCGGCGTTTTTTAAAAACATTTCGCTCGACTATTCAAACACCTCGGGCTCATTCACCATCCAGATCGGGCTTGCCGTCACCTTTGGCGCCGGCGTTGCAGGCGTCGCTTCGTCTGCCGTGCGCGGCGCCGCATCCCTCACGCTGTTCATTGGGTACGAGAAGGCAGATGGACACCAGCTTCCGCGACTGCGCGTTGGTGCAGACGTCGATGTCGATGTGATACTCCAGTTCGTAATGTTCAAGTGGACCACCAAGGCTTGGTCGGGGTCGTGGCCCACACTCCTCGATTCGTGGAATATGTCGGTGAACAATGGCAACCAGTATGTGCTCCAGCGCTCTGAGCTCGCATTGGGTGGAGATACGCCTTACACGTTGGATGCCCGCTTCGGCACGCCCAGCAACATCGAGGCGGGCGGCGTGCCGCAATTTATCGCATCGGCCACCATCGTCACCAACGCCGAGCTGCTCGCACGCGCCGAGGTTAAGGCCGCTGTCGTAAACGTCGCGCCCGTCGTGCGCGATTGGGATCAAGCGGTCACGCGCATTGAGCTCGAGGCAGATGCAGAAAGCGACGACACGGGGCAGATCGAGCATTTCGTCCATACACTGATAGAGAACGGCGAAAACGCCGCGCCGATGTATAAGTACACCCGTATCGGGCAGGCGAGGGACGCCGCTGCGGACCCCAACGCCAATTCTGCTGGTGTATCGGAGGACGAGCGTGGCGGCATCAAGCCCTCGAGCGACAACGTGCTGTTTGCTGGCGTGCTCAGCGAAGCCCACATGAAGCTAACGGTGATTGCCGGCGTGGAGTGCTTGTTCCGTATCGCCTCGGTGCGCTACGGCGACAATGGCCGCTCGCGCCTGGTGGTGCACACAAAGGCAAACGGCACGTGGTCTGCCCCCATGCCTGTGGACTTTCCCCTTGGGTTTGGCGAGGGCGACGTGGAGCGCGACGGCATATTCGATTACGACTTCGACGTAGTGGAATATACGGACGGAAGAGAAAACCAGGACGCTTACGTGCTGCTGGTCTCGGGCGAGCGCCCTGACGGCGACAACACCCTTTTCGATACGGCAAGCACAGCCGGCATACTGTCCGTTGTGCGCCTGCGCATAAGCAACGACGGAGTTCGCGTGATGTCGCACACGTCGTGGCGCAGCATCTCGCGCGGCCGCCTTCAGGAGGATGGCTGCCATTGCCTGCAGTGCCCGCGTATCACGGTGGGCAAGACGCTGGTCGACGGGCGCCTGTCGGGTGCCTATCTCCACCGCCGCGGAACCACCGCAGAAAAGGCGCTCGGCAGTGAGGCTGAGGTTGCGCTGGAGTGCTTTACCCTGTGGTCGGACGTTTCGGGCGATAGCCTGACGTTCCGTCAAGTTCTCCGCTTTCCGCAAGCACCGTCGAGCATCGAGCTGGGTGCGCCCGAGAATATCAACGGCAAAATGGTGGTGCCCGTTGCATACGAGACCACAGGCGGTTGTGGCTGCGCGTCGTACGCCGTGATCGGCCAGTCCATCGCGGGTTGGGGCGTTATGTCGCCAGATGCCACAGTACCCCACGCGGTGCCGTGGCCGCAGCACACGGGCTTTTTGGCAACCGTCAACGAGCAACTGCAGCATATTACTTGGACGCGAGGCGCATCGGCATTTGCAACGCAGCCCGTGGGCGCCGCAGGCTGTGGCCCGGCATCGTTTAGCGTAAGCAACAACGGCAGGTGCGTGCTCTATGTAGAGAACACCGATGGCAAGGTGGGACAAACCTACGACGAAGAAGGCAACCCAGTAGCAGTGATGGGCAAGCACTTCCGCATCTTCGCCAGCACCTTGGCAGGCGATCTGTTCACAGAGCCGTTCGCGATGTGCGAGCTGGACCATCCCGTCGATCAGATAACGACATTTTTGACGTCGGGAGGCATGCTCTCCACGCTCGCCACGCACATTGTGAGCGCGGAAAAGAGCGAGGCAGAGCTGCACGGCATCGAAGTGCCCTTGGTGGCGTGTGCCACTCCGACGGGCGCGGTCGCTACCTCGGGCGCGGTGGTGCCCGGAGCGGCAGGCGAATCCTTCATGGTCACGGTGCGAAACGACGGCAACACCTTGCTGACCGCCGGAACGATCGATCTGTACCGAGAGGGCTCCAGCCAGCCGTTCTCCAGCGCATCCATCGGATTCGGAGTGAGCGCACGCATGGCTTCGATCTACGATCCAGAGCTTGCCGAGGACGCTTCGGACAACGATATGGCACGCGTGAAATATGCACTCGAGACGCTGGGCGCACGTTTTGCAACGCACCCGCTGGTAGCCGACAACGGCAACGCCGTGCTGGCACCGGGTTGCACGGCACAGTTCCGCATGAGCTTTGCCATCCCCGAGAGTTGGAGCGACGATGTGGGCAAACGCGTAACGCTGTATGCGAAGGCGCGTAATCTGGTGGCGCTCGATCCCGTAACGCTCGAGGAAATTCGACCAGGCGCAAACTCGGCGCTGGGTGCCGTACTGCACGAGCTTCATGTGCCCGACGCGGCATGCGAGCGCTCGGAAGTTCAGATCGGCGTATGCGACAGCGCGGATACGACAGGACTTCACGACGCCCCGATGACAGCAGACGGCGATGGTGGCTCGAGTGGCGGCGGTACTGACGAGGGCGGCGGCGCGGGCGGAAGCAGCTCCGGCAGTGGCAAGGATCACGGCAATAACAAACGCTCCGGAAAAGCGGGCGCGCTTGCGGGCACGGGCGATGTCAACGCTCCCCTTACGGCTGCCGCCGCAGCACTCGCCGCAGCCGGCGCCGGTCTCGTCGCCTACAGCGCCCGCCGCACGGCACTCGAAAAAGACACCACCGATGAGGTAAATTCGGATAGGCCTCGCTAGCTCCTAGTTACTTTTACAAGAGACGCCGACTCAGCTCATCGAACATCAAATGGGCTGGTTCTGGATACCCAGAGCCAGCCCATTACGCATTAAATGTCGTCAGAGAAGTCGAGTTCTGCCTCGAGCTTGGCACGGCGTCTTTTCGCCGTGAAAAACGTTGCGCACAGGGCAGCAAACGTGGCCGCGAAAATCGTCGCACCGCAGAACACGCCCGTGGCCAGGTTCGCCAACCAAAAGACGCTTTCGAGCGGTACGATCTGCGCCTCAGCGATACAGCGCATTGCGGCAATAACAAGCGCGAACGCGGCGCCGCTAAGACCGCTGACAAGCAGGAAATATCCAACAGGAAGATGCTCGGTTTGCCCAAAACGATTGGTATCGACATAGCCCTTCCGCGTTTGCAGTCCTGCGCAAATCAACATCACGAGAATGAGCCACAAATACATGGCTGCCTCGAACGGCGTTGCAAAGCCATGCGGCATTTCACTGGCGTCGCTGTGAACCCACGCAACCTGTCGAGCTATAAACTGGTAGAAAAATATCATCAACATGCCAAACGAAAGCAGCACGAAACCAATCTTGTAAATCTTCGCGCTCTCAGCCTCCAGGCGCTCATCCTTTGGGCCGGCATATTCACGCCACTTTTGCACGAGTTTTAAATCTTCAAATTTCATAGCGAAATCCTAAAGAGCGTTAGGGTCGACGTCGCTCTCGTCTTCCCAAAACAAGTCGTTCAACGTAACGCGTAGCGCTTTGCAGATCGCCACGCACAAATTGAGCGTGGGGTTGTAGCCGCCCGCCTCGATCAGGCCGACGGTCTGGCGCGTAACGCCCACGGCCTCGGCCAAGTCAGCTTGCGAAAGGCCAACCGCCGCGCGCGCCGCCTTCATGCGTAGGTTCTTTTTGCCCGGCATGGAGTTCCTTTCGTAGTAATGGACAGATATCCGTTGCAACATGACAGAAATATATTGCATCTATCAGAAGATGTCAACTATATCTGTCATTATGGAAACCATGTTCGTCATCGCCATGCAGACATACCAATTTCAATTCGCTATTCAAACTTACTCGGACAAAACCGACTCGGGTTTCTCCGAGTAAACGTGATTGATAGTCGATCGATGTGCCCGCTCGTGCGATCAGCATCGTTCGATTTTGTTTAGTAAAACTAGATCCCTATTAAATAAAATTCATCTGTATCCAAATTTGTTTAACAATGCCGCGCTACCACTAAACACTGTCCCTGTTAATCCGAACGATTGTTCGATGGATTTCGTGTTGGTTGGAATCGTCTGCGGGCTTGGCTATGCTACCTTGACTATCTATATGACTAAAACGCAGCAAAGGAGCACCGAGAGAGCGAGTATGGCAAAAAACACCGCAAACTATGGTAACGACAGTATCCGCCAGCTCAAGGACGAGGAGCGCGTACGTCTGCGCCCCGCCGTCATCTTCGGCTCGGACGGACTCGATGGCTGTGCACACGCCGCCTTCGAGATCCTGTCCAACGCCGTTGACGAGGCGCGCCAGGGCTACGGCAAGCTCATCACCCTCACCGCCTTTCGCGATGGCTCTATCCAGGTAGAGGATAACGGCCGCGGCTGCCCGCTCGATTGGAACCCTTCCGAGAAGCGCTTTAACTGGGAGCTCGTCTTTTGCGAGCTCTACGCCGGCGGCAAGTATAACAACAACCAGGGCGGCGACTACGACTTCTCGCTCGGCACCAACGGCCTGGGCTCCTGCGCGACCCAGTACGCTTCCGAGTACATGGACGTCACGGTTTGGCGCGACGGCAACAAGTACTCCCTGCACTTTAAGAAGGGCAAGGTCGTCGGTGCCAAAAAGAAGGCACTCGAGATCGAGCCCAGCGACGAGGGCCGTACCGGCACCACCATCAAGTGGCGCCCCGACCTTGAGGTCTTTACCTCCATCAGCATTCCCCACGATTGGTATCGCGAGACCATGCGCCGCCAGGCTGTGGTCAACGCCAACGTGACCTTCCGCCTGCGCATCGAGGGCGACGATGGCGAGTTCTCCGAAGAGGACTTCTGCTATCCCAAGGGCATCGAGGACTATGTGCTCGAGAAGGTCGGTGCCGACTACCTTACCGAGCCCTTCTTTATCGAGGCCGACCGTCGCGGTCGCGACCGCGAGGACCTGCCCGACTACAACGTGAAGATCACCGCGTGCATGTGCTTCTCGCGCACCTTCATGATGCAGGAGTACTACCACAACTCATCGTGGCTCGAGAACGGCGGCTCACCCGAAAAGGCGGCCCGCAGCGCTCTGACCAGCGCCATCGATGCCTACATCAAGCAACAGGGCAAGTACAACAAAAATGAGAGCGGCATTAAGTGGCAAGACGTCCAGGACTGCCTAGTGCTAGTGACCAACTGCTTCTCCACCCAGACGTCCTACGAAAACCAGACCAAGAAGGCCATCAACAACCGCTTTATCCAGCAGGCCATGACGGCCTTCTTTAAGGAGCGTCTCTCGACCTACCTGATCGAAAACAAAGACGCCGCCAATAAGATCATGGAGCAGGTGCTCATCAACAAGCGCTCGCGCGAGAACGCCGAGAAGACGCGTCAGAGCATCAAGACCAACCTGCAGCAGAAGACCGACATGGCCAACCGTGTGCAGAAGTTCATCGACTGCCGCTCCAAGGACAAGAGCCGCCGCGAGATCTACATCGTAGAGGGCGACTCGGCAGCAGGCGCCATTCGCACCTCGCGCGATGCCGAGTTCCAGGGTGTCATGCCCGTCCGAGGCAAGATCCTCAACTGTCTGAAGGAGGATTATCCGCGCATCTTTAAGTCCGACATCATCATGGACCTCATGCGCGTACTGGGCTGCGGTGTGGAGATCAAGGACAAGCGCATCAAGAACCTTGGCGCCTTCGACTTGGACAACCTCAACTGGAACAAGGTCATCATCTGTACGGACGCCGACGTCGACGGTTATCACATCCGCACGCTTGTGCTCACCATGCTCTATCGACTGGTGCCCACGCTTATCGACGAGGGCTACGTCTATATCGCCGAGTCGCCGCTCTACGAGATCAACTGCAAAGAGAAGACCTACTTTGCCTACACCGAGCTCGAGAAGAACGGCATCCTCAAGGAAATCGGCGACCAGAAGTGTTCCATCAACCGCTCCAAGGGTCTTGGTGAGAACGATCCGGACATGATGTGGCTCACCACCATGAACCCCGAGACGCGTCGCCTGATCAAGGTGGAGCCCGAGGACGTCACCAAGATGGAAACCATGTTCAACCTGTTGCTGGGCAACGACGAGGCTGGCCGCAAGCGCCATATCTCCGAGCACGGCAAGGAATACCTGGACCAGCTGGACCTGCAGTAGCAGCAAATCGATAACGACGGCCCATAAGAAGTTCAAGAGGAAATCGTGGCAAAGAAGAAGACGAAGAACCAGCCAAAGAAAAAGCAGGTCAACGCCGAGAACGTCATCGGCCTGCACTCCGAGGTCACCGACCAGCCGATCACGCAGACGCTCGAGGTCAACTACATGCCCTACGCCATGAGCGTCAACGTCTCGCGCGCGTTCCCCGAGATCGACGGCTTTAAGCCCTCGCACCGCAAGCTGCTCTACACCATGTACAAAATGGGTCTGCTCAAGGGCGAGCGCCAAAAGAGCGCCAATATCGTGGGCCAGACCATGAAGCTCAACCCGCACGGCGACGCCGCGATCTACGAGACGATGGTGCGCCTGGCCACTGGCAACGAGGCGCTGCTCGCGCCGTTCGTTGAGTCGAAGGGCAACTTTGGCAAGTACTATTCGGGCGACCTGAGCTACGCCGCCTCGCGTTACACCGAGGCCAAGCTCTCCCCCATCAGTGCAGAGATCTTCAAGGACATCGACAAGGACCCGGTCGACTTCGTTGACAGCTACGACGGCGCTATGAAGGAGCCGCGCCTGCTGCCCACCACGTTCCCCAACATCCTCGTCTCGGCCAACAAGGGCATCGGCGTCGCCATGGCGTCCGACATCTGCGGCTTCAACCTCAACGAGGTCTGTACCGCCACGATGCATTACCTGCAGGATCCCGACTGCGACCTGCTCGAGTACATGCCCATGCCCGACTTCTCGACCGGCGGCGAGATCATCTACCGCCGCGAAGAGATGGAAAAGATCGTCGAGACCGGCCTGGGCAGCTTCCAGATTCGCTCCCGCTGGCGTTGGATCCCCGAAGAGCGCATCATCGAGGTCTACGAGATTCCCTACACCACCAAGACCGATGTCATCATCGAGCGCATCGTCAAGCTCTCCAAGGAGGGCAAGGTCAAGGAGATTGCCGACATCCGCGACGAGACCGACCTTTCGGGTCTGCGCATCGCCATCGACATTAAGCGCGGTGTCGACCCCGACAAGCTCATGGCCAAGCTCTATCGCTCGACCACGCTGCAGGATTCGTTCTCGTGCAACTTTAACGTGCTGGTCGACGGCTATCCCCGCGTTATGGGCGTGCGCCAAATCCTGCACGAGTGGGTTACGTGGCGTATTGAGTCCACACGTCGCCGCATTAACTTTGACCTGGGCAAAAAGTCCGAGCGCCTGCACTTGCTGCACGGCCTTGAGGCGATCCTGCTCGACATCGACAAAGCGATCGCCATCATCCGTGGCACCAAGCTCGAGGCCGAGGTCGTGCCCAACCTTATGAAGGGTTTCGACATCGACGAGACCCAGGCCGAGTTTGTTGCCGAACTTAAGCTCCGCAACATCAACGAGGAGTACATCCTCAACCGCACCAAGGACATCGCCAAGCTCGAAGGCGAGATCGCCGAGCTTGAGGAGACCCTCTCGAGCGAGGAGAACATCAAGAAGGTCATCAGCGACGAGCTGGCCGCGGTCAACAAGAAATATGTGATGCCGCGTCGCACGGGCAGGATCGAGCCCCATGAGGTTATCGAGGTAAGCTTGGAGCCCGAGGTCGAGGAGTACCCGGTCACCATCATGCTCTCGCGCGAGGGCTACCTCAAAAAGATGACCGACCGCGTGCTCAAGAAGGCGACCACGCTCAAGTACAAGGACGGCGACAAACCCTTTATCGAGTTCCCGTCCTCCAACACGCACGAACTGCTGGTCTTTACCAACAAAAGCCAGGTGTACAAGTGCAAGGTCGCGGCGTTTGAGGATACCAAGTCGGCCCAGCTGGGCTCGTACCTGCCGACCGATCTTGAGATGGAACCCGACGAGAGTGTCATCTGGGTCATCGACCCCGAGGACTACAAGGCCGATGCGCTGTTTGTCTTTGAAAATGGCCGCGTGGTGCGCGTCGCGCTTTCCGGATACGTCACCAAGACCAACCGCAAGCGCCTCAAGAACGCCATCTACGGTGGCAGCAAGCTGCTGTATGCCCAGGTGCTCAAGGAAGATCGCGACATCGCGCTGGTCTCGAGCGACTATCGCCTGATGAACTTCAACACGTCGCTGCTCAAGACCAAGACGACCACCAACACGCAGGGCGTCCAGGCCTTTACGGCCAAGAAGGGCCGCTCGGTCACCACCGTCGGCACGACCGAGGAGATCCTTGGCGCCGGCGTCTCAGCCGAGAAGTTTACCGCGCAGAGCCTACCCTCCGCCGGTGCCCTCATGAAGGAAAACGACATGCCGAGCTTGTTTGACTAAAACAACGGCGGCCGAACCGTCATGGTTTTACAAGGCAGCGGGGCCCGGAGCGCAGCAACATCGCGCTCCGGGCCCCGCTCGCTGCAACGTATATCATATGCCCCACACGGGAATCGCTTGGACATCCTTGGTAATAAGGTATGGATCCGGAGTTTGGCAGACAACGTGTCCAAACCCAATTTCATAGCCGGTCAGGCCCTCGAGACAGGAAAAATTCTTCACCGCATCTTTGCCCACCGTGGCTGACATCTTCACCTCGACCGGATGGAGAATATGGCCCTCTTGGATGAGCAAATCAATTTCGCGCTTCTTTTGGTCTCGACAGAACCATACGTCGCGAAGGCTCTTCCCCGCGTTCATAAAGCTCTTCAAAATTTCCGAGACAACGAACGTCTCAAATATATGCCCCGCCGCAGCCCCGTTACGCAATTGCTCCGGCGTTATCCACCTCGTTAGATGACAAACAAGACCTGTATCCATAAAGAATATCTTAGGGGTCTTGGTCAGACGCTTATCGACATTAGGCCAAAAGGGCTCGACAATCCGAACGATGTTCGACGCTTGCAAAACCGAGAGCCAAGCCTTCACCGTCTTACGGTCGACGTCAACGGTGTTTCCAATATCGGTGGCATTTAACAGTTGCCCCGTTCTCGCTGCGCACGCGACCATAAAGCTGTAGAACTTCGCCTCATCCTTCACGTTTACAAGATCGCGAACATCGCGTTCGAGATATGCGGCAACGTAGTCGGAATAATAGGAGTCCCAATCGATATTTGGGTCTTGCAGTTCGGGCATCGAACCCCTATGGATGATGTTCCAAATATTTCCCGAAGACATCTTAGAGGCCAAGGAAACCTTTTTGGGGATATACGGACGAGGGACCTGGGAACCACCAACGAGCTCTCGCAAGCTTAAAGAGGGCATCTCCAGAATTCTAATCCTCCCCGCCAAAGATTCGCTCACCCCTTTCATGAGGTGATATGTCTGGGATCCCGTGAGGACGATTCGGCCCTTCTCCTCTGATTGATCGACAACCCACTTCACCGGAGAAAACAGCTCAGGCACGCGCTGAATCTCATCAATGATGATCGGCAAATCATGAGACTCGAAAAACAGGGCGGCATCCTCTTTCGCAAGAAGATAATCCCGCGGGTTCTCCATCGAAACATAGTCGAATCGGTCGCCTAGATGTTGCTTGAGAACCGTCGTCTTCCCAACTTGGCGCGCTCCGGTCACCAGGACAACTTTTCCCTGTCCCAGCATCGAATCTATCGTCTGTTCAATTTCGCGCTCGATATACATAGAATCGCCTCCCGTTATGGAGCCCATTATCTCGTACAAACGTTAATTGGTCAAAATCGGGAGCGCTACTCCCGATTTTCACTCACAGTCTTCTGCCTGATTCTGGACCCAGCAGGGTCTCGGAGATGGCCAAGGCCTACTCGCCAAGGAGCTTGTCTCCCATGGCAATGAGTCTCTTCAATGATGACGATACGGAAGCTTTCCGCACCGTCTTGAGCCGTTAGCAAAACTTGCAAAAGTTAGCAAAAGTTGCAAAAATTAGCAAAACTTGCAAAGGAGCTACCATGGAGTACAGCAAGAACCCCTTTACCCCAACATTTGGAAGCGTCCCTCCCTTTCTAGCGGGTCGCGAGCATATCCTGCGTGACATCAACCGTGGCTTTATCAACGGCCCGGGAGATCCCAACCTGTCGACCATTTTTACTGGCGCAAGGGGAACGGGCAAGACGGCGCTTCTCTCGCTCCTTTCAGAAACGGCGCTTGAACACGGTTGGATCGCAGCAAATGTCTCCGCTATGCCAGGCATGCTCGAAGATATTATCGAGCGAACCAAAGAAGCCGCAGATAGCTACCTCTCACAGCCTCACGCGCGCATAAACGGTGTTCAAATTGGCCCAGTGGGCATCGATTGGACATATGCTCAAGAGGCTCAGGGCAACTGGCGCACGCGCATGAATGGCATCTTTAAGCAACTCGAAAAACATGACATCGGACTTCTCATCACCATCGATGAAGTCACCGTCGATCTCGAAGAAATGCTTCAATTTGCCTCTGTCTACCAGCACTTTGTGCGCGAAGGTAAAAAAGTAGCCCTTCTCATGGCGGGGCTGCCTTACAAAGTATCGGCACTGCTACGCAACGATTCCGTCTCGTTCCTCAGGCGTTCCCAATATCATCAGTTAGGACGAATCACTGACGTTGAGATTGCAAGCGCATTCCGCAAAACCGTTGAGGCCGGAGGCCGCTCAATCACGCCAGAACCGCTCGAGGATGCCGTGAAGGCCGTCGACGGATTTCCCTATATGATGCAGCTTGTCGGATATCGCACATGGGATGTTTCGGAGAACTCGCCCAAAATCAGTGCGCCTGATGTACAGCAGGGTTCCCTGCTTGCCCGCATGGAGCTGCGCGATCGAATTCTCGAAACGACCTATCGGGAGCTTTCTGACAAAGACATCGAATTTTTATTGGCGATGCTGCCCGATTCTGGCCCCAGCAGGGTCTCAGAAATTGCCAAGCGTATGGACGTCGCCAGCAACTATGCAAGTCAATACAAACGCCGCCTCCTGGAGGACGGCGTTATCGGGGAACGTGGACGTGGCCTCGTCGGCTTCGACATCCCCGCGTTCAGGGAATTCTTGAACGAGAAGGCGTTTTAGCACACCGGAATTGTCCGCGGGAGCATCAACGCATGGCAATCAGCATTCCTCTTGGTAAGGACAGCAAGCATTTCCGCCAACGCTGATTGCCGTGCGCCCCTCTTGTCCTTAGGCGAGCCTGCGAGCGAGCTCTCGCACCTCCTCCAGCTTGGGCGAGGAGGCCATGCTGTCGCGCTCGGTCATACCACTGATGGCGACAATGCCCTGGTCCTCCCACTTGCAGTACGCGCATGTGGACTTGTACATGGCGATCGCCGCATCATAAACGCCCTCGCTGTGGCTATCGAGCAAAAGGGCCGTCTTGGTGAACGGGAAGCCCGTGGCACCGAAGGCGTACAGGCGGTCAATAGCTGCTTTCTCCTGCGCAGTAATATCAAACCAGTAGATAGGCGAAGCGAAGACAGCCATATCGGCGTCTTTTAGCGACTCGATCACATCGGCCATATCATCCTTCTGCACACAGGTGCCCTCATGGGTAAAGCAGTACTGGCATCCCAGGCAACCAGCGATCTTTTTGCCGGCAACACGGATGACCTCGACCGTATGGCCGCCCTCGCGCGCGATCTCGACAAATGCCTCGACCATAATGTCGGTATTGGCGCCCTTGCGCGGGCTACCGCTCAATACAACGATATTCATAGAAATCTCCCTCCTTCATGCCGCAGGCGCGCGGCACACATTTTGTTGTAACCAAAACGGATGGAGCTATTCAAGCACCTCGTTTCAGCTACTCCCACTCTTTAGAAGAATCGTTGCTGGAGACTTGGCATTGAATCGAGGCACGCCTTATTTCAGATATTCCTCAAAGAATGCCTTCAGCTTTCCAAACGGAATGATGTCCATCTGATCGTAAAGGTCGGTGTGGCTGGCACCAGGGATAATGAGCAATTCCTTGTTGTCCCCCGTCAGCTTGCCGTACGCGGTTTCGCTGAAATAGCGGGAGTGCGCCTTCTCGCCATGCACCAGCAACACAGCAGAGCGGATTTCGCTGCTGTATTGCAAAATCGGCATATTCAAAAATGACAGCGAAGACGTCGCATTCCAGCCACCGTTGGAGTTCAGGCTGCGGGGATGATAGCCTCGCGGAGTTTTGTAGTAGGCATAATAGTCCGCTACAAACTGCGGCGCATCCTCCGGTAGCGGATCGACCACGCCGCCCGCCAGCGCATAGCTGCCGTTTTTATAGTCCTCGGTGCGCTGCGCGTTCAGCGCTTTCCGCTTTTCAAAGCGCGCCTGCTTGGAATCCTCGGCGTCAAAATAGCCGTTTGCGGTCACGCGGGTCATATCGTACATGGTCATAGCCGCGGTAGCTTTGATACGGGTGTCGATGGCTGCCGCATTGACTGCCATGCCGCCCCAACCGCAGATACCGATGATGCCGATACGCTCCGGGTCAACGCTTTCCTGCACAGAGAGGAAATCCACCGCTGCGCAAAAGTCCTCGGTGTTGATGTCCGGCGATGCTACATAGCGGGGCGTGCCGCCGCTCTCGCCGGTATAGGACGGGTCAAAGGCAATTGCGAAAAAGCCCAGCTCCGCCATCTTCTGCGCGTACAGACCGGAGGACTGCTCTTTCACCGCGCCAAACGGGCCGCTGACGGCGATGGCGGGCAGCTTGCCTTCCGCGTTCTTAGGCACGTACACGTCGGCAGCCAGCGTGATGCCGTATCGATTGTGGAAGGTCGCCTTGCTGTGCTCAACCTTGTCGCTTTTGGGGAATACCTTGTCCCATTCCTGCGTCAGTTTCAACTGCTCCATGCCTAAGCCTTCCCGTCAATCGCTTTAAGGTATTGCTCGTCGTCCACGGGCTCCAACCACTCGTTGGAGGCCTCCTCGCCCGGAACCTCCACCGCGAGATGGGAGAACCAGCTGTCGGGCGCCGCACCGTGCCAGTGCTTTACGCCCGCGGGAATATTTACTACATCGCCGGGGCACAGCTCCTGTGCCGGTTTGCCCCATTCCTGGTAAAACCCTCGACCAGCCACGCAGACAAGGATCTGTCCGCCACCGCTTTTGGCGTGATGGGTGTGCCAGTTGTTGCGGCAGCCGGGCTTAAACGTAACGTTGTAAATGCCGACCTGCTCGGTGGAAAGGGGCGCGAGGTAGCTTTGCCCGATAAAGTACTTCGCAAATGCGTCGTTGGGGGCACCGATGGGAAAGGCCATCTCGTTTTGATGCTTGGTTCTTGCATCGGCGGCATTGTCATCCGCCCAGACCTCCTTCGCCATGCGGAAGGCCGCCCATGCCTTGGGCCAGCCCGCGTAAAACGCCGCGTGCGTAAGGATTTCCGCTATCTCCGTCCTGGTCACTCCATTGTTCTTTGCGGACATCAGATGATATTGGAACGAAGAGTCCGTCAGCCCCTGCGCCATCAGGGCCACAACCGTCACCACGCTGCGGTCTCGAAGGGAAAGCCCGTCTTCTCGGCTCCACACCTCGCCGAACAGCACATCGTCATTGAGCTGTGCGAATTTGGGGGCAAAGTCCCCCAGGGCATCTCTACCTGCCGTCTGTTTAATTGCCATGATCGATTTCCTCCTGTCGATGGTTTTGAGTGCAAAACTGCTTCCGCGCAGCTAAGCCGCGCCTAGATTTCCATGCCCATTCGTTGCGCCTGCTCCAGAGCAGGATGCCCGGCGATTTCGCCCACGCCGTTCACGCCGCCGGCAAATACCGTTCCGACAAGCGTGCGCCTTTGGCGAAAATCCCTTGCGTTCCCGATTTGTATTGACGAAAATAAAGGTAATACCTAAACCTAACTTTAGGTCAAGGAGTTAATTCGAGATTTGTCCGGAGGGACCATGTACACAATCGGACAGGTGGCGGAGATGTTCGGTCTGCCCGTTTCCACGCTGCGTTATTACGACAAGCAGGGGCTGTTCCCAGGATTGGAGCGGACATCCGGCATTCGCCGTTTCGGCGATACGGAACTCGAGGCGCTTCGGGTCATCGAATGCCTGAAGAAGGCGGGAATGGAGATCAAGGACATCCGACTGTTCATGGAGTGGTGCGCGGAGGGCCCATCGACATACCCCCAGCGCAAGGCCATGTTCGAGGAGCGAAAGGCCCACATGGAGTCGGAAATCGCGAACATGAACCGCGCGCTGGACATGTTGAAGTTCAAATGCTGGTACTACGAGCAGGCGATCCAAGATGGCAACGAGGATAGAGTGAAGGCGCTGATTCCCGACGATTTGCCGGAAGAGATCAAAGATACCTACGATAACGCCCACGCTCAATAATGCCGCCCGATGTTCAAGGGCTTAGGCAAGGAGTCGTTTAGGCAGACATGCAAAAAGAAAGCCTCCGAACAGAAGGTTCGGAGGCTGTTATTCCCGTTGTCCCCATAGGCATAAGCGCATCTGTTCGCGATTGCCTATCGATGCTCTGCCTCGAGCACGGCAGACACCGCATCGAGGAACTCCCGCACATGGTCTGCGGGGTGCGACGAATGAAGCAGCCCGTAAGACACGAGACAGTCCCAATCGGTAGGGACGGTTTTGAGCATGGGGTGGACGTTGGCCCACAACGGCAGCGTCGCAAGCGCGAGGTCCTCGTTCGCGCCGCGATTGAACACCTCCGCCCGATATTGCGGGAAGTCTACGAGCGCGATTTGAGGATGATGCAAGAGTATCTCGTCGCGCACGCGGTCGATTTCAGCGTTCCAGCCCCGGCGTATAAGCATAAGACTGTGATTGTGGAGGTCGTCGAATGTGACGATGTCGCGTTTGGCGAGTTCGTTGTCGACGGGAACGGCGCACCAGAGCGGCTCGCGCGAAAGCTCGAGGCCCAGGCACCCGCGCTCTTTAAGAAAGGCATCGTCGAAAATCCCCGCCACGATATCCATGTCTTGCCCGAGGTTCGCCAAACCGCGCGCCGCCGAGGGTGTGTTTTCAAACGTGACCACCTGAAGGCTCATGCCAGGGCAACGTTCCTTCACCTTCGGCCACAGCTTCGTGAGCGGCGTGCTGGGCGTCATGAGCGACACTCCCACGCGGATGATGCGCTTCTCTCCGCGCTCGGCGACGCGGGCGCGTGCGATTGATTCTTGAGAGTACTGCACGATATGGCGGGCGTCGGCGAGCAGCGACCTGCCTGCTCGCGTAAGCGAAAGCCCCTGATGCGATCGGTGGAACAGCGTAAGGCCTAGCCGCGACTCCAGCAGGTTCATCTGCTTGATGACGGCCGTGGGCGTGATGAAGGACTCTTGTGCCGCCTTGGAGAAGCTGCCCGCCTCCGCCACGCGGATGAAAGTGTCAAGCTGTGGGTTGTACATCGATCCTCCTGTCACGCATTATGTGCCGTATATACCCCATGGTTATATCCATCATTCCAACGTGAACTTCTCGCGCGTCAGTAAACGCCGTAGCCTTGTATTCGAAAAGTCACCATTAAGGAGGAGACCATGGAGTATCTGAAGCTCAACAACGACGTAGAGATGCCCATCGAGGGTTTGGGCACCTTCCTCATGACCCCGGCCGAGGCCGAGGCGGCCGCAACCGCCGCGCTCACGGCTGGCTACGAGCACATCGACACCGCCAACGCCTACATGAACGAGCGCGCCGTGGGCCGTGCCATCACCAAGAGCGGCATCGCACGCGACAAGATCTTCGTCTCCACCAAGCTCTGGCCGAGTGTCTACGACGCGGGCATGCCGGCGGTGGACGCCACGCTCCAGCGCCTAGGGCTCGACTACGTCGACATGCTCATCCTGCACCAGCCGGTAGGCGACTACCTGGCCGCGTGGCGCACGATGGAGGAGGCCTACCGCGCGGGCAAGGTGCGCGCCCTCGGCCTCTCCAACTTCCCGCAAGACAAGATTGCCGAGGTCATCGAGGTCGCCGACATCAAGCCGCAGCTCGTGACCGTTGAGTGCCACCCCTACCACGCCCAGCGCGACCTGCGCGCCTACCTCGCGCCGTACGGCACGGTGATCGAGGCGTGGTACCCGCTCGGCCACGGCGACAAAGGTCTTCTGGAGGAGCCCGTCTTCGTCGCTCTCGCCGAGAAGTACGGCAAGACCCCGGCCCAAGTGATCCTGCGCTGGCACGTGCAGATGGGAACCTCCATCATCCCCGGCTCCAAGAACCCCGCCCACATCGCCGACAACGCGAACATCTTCGACTTCTCCCTCGCCGAAGACGAGATGGCTGAGATTGCCAAGCTCGACGGAACCATGACCTACTACACCGCCACTGAGGAAGCGCTCGCGGGCTACCTGGCCATGCGCCCCGATTTCGACGCGCAGGAGTAGCGCTCAGACGATAACGGACCAACCAAGCCAACGAAGGAGATGCCCCATGACCGCAAACCCGACCGTGACCAGAAGAAACTTCCTGCTCGGAGCCGCGCTGTGCGCAACGATGCTCTCCGGTTGCAGCCAGGGTAACGGCGACCAAGCCGCCGCCGAGGACCAGCCTGCCGCCGCGCCCGCTGCAGGCGGCAACGTCCTCGTGGCCTACTACTCGGCACAGGGCCATACCGCTGCCATAGCTCAGACCATCGCCGACGAGCTCGGCGCCGATCTCTTTGAGGTGAAGCCTACGGAGCCCTACTCCAACGATGACCTCGACTGGACCGACGACAGTAGCCGCGTAACCCGCGAGCACGAGGACGAGAGCCTGCGCGACGTCGAGCTTACGCAGGTCACGCCGAACGGCTGGGAGAACTACGACACCGTGCTCGTGGGGTATCCCATCTGGTGGGGCATCGCGGCCTGGCCCATCGACAACTTCATCTCAGGCAACGACTGGGACGGCAAGACGGTGATCCCATTCTGCACCTCTTCCTCCTCGGGTCTTGGCCGGAGCGGCGAGCTGCTCGCCGAGGCCGCGGGTAGCGGGGAGTGGCAGGAGGGCCAGCGCTTCTCGTCCAGTGCGGACGAGTCCGGGGTTCGTGATTGGATCGCCGGTCTCGGCCTGGCATAAGCAATTAGAGATGGTAGACCGCTGACAATCTGGGAGTTTCGAATGATCCTATACTTCACCGGGACGGGCAACTGCCTCTACGTGGCGCGCGAGCTGGCCGCGGAAGGCTAGAGGGTCCTGAGCATCCCGCAGGAGCTGCGCCGCGAGGGCGAGCTCGCCTACGCGGACGATGCGATTGGCATCGTGTACCCCATCTATGGGCACATGATGCCCGACATGGTGAAGACGTTCCTCGAGCGCGCGACGCTCGACACGTCCTACCTCTACTTCGTTTGCACCTACGGCAACCGGCACGCCAACGCAGTCGAGCTGTGCCTGGAGGATGCGCGGGCGGCGGGGCTCAATCCCGCCTACGTGACCACGCTCCTCATGGTAGACAACTGGCTGCCCAACTTCGACATGGACGAGCAACGCGCCCGCATCCCCGAGAAGAAGATAGACAAGAATCTCGAGCGCATCCGCGCGGCCGTGTCCACGCGCCGCCGCTAGATCGAGCCGGTGACCGACGAGGACCGCGCGGCGCACGAGCAGTTCATGAGCCGGGGCTTGCGCTTCGAGCCGGCGGCGCTGGGCGGATTCCTGACCGTTGATTCCGAGAAGTGCATGGGATGCGGGGCGTGCGCAAAGGTGTGCCCGGCTGGCTGCATCGCACTCGAGGGCGGCAAGGCTGTCCGTAACGCGCAGGCGGGCTTTGGCTGCAACGCCTGCCTCGCCTGCATGCACGCCTGTCCCGCGCACGCCATCACCTGCGCGGCGGGCGACAAGAATCCCGCGGCGCGCTTCCGCAACGAACACGTGACCCTTGCCGAGCTACAAGAGGCCAACAGCGGCCGCTGATGCGCTTCTCACCATGCCGAAAGCCTGCGGTTTCGGCTTGATTCATTCAGAAAGAGAAATTATGCACGTGAGCCATCTTTCACGCAGGTCCTTTATCGAGGCTGCCGCGGTCGCTGCGGGCGGGCTGGCGCTCGGGGAAGGCCCGGTCGGCTGCGCGGATGTCCGTGAGCTTGGCGGCTACGTCCTCACGGAGGGGTCGCAGACAGACCGCGGCTTCGTCGTTGACGACGCCTTGCAGACGCCATCGGGCAGGACGCTGCACTTCTCGCTCCATGTGCCGGACTCCTACGACGGGTCCGCGCCCTATGCGCTCTACGTGGCCTGCCCCGGCTGGGAGGGGCTCTACTTCCAGGGCGTGGGGGCGAATCTTCAGGAGGGCTACCCCTTCGTGGCGAACGATTACATCGCCGACATGATCGTGGCCTCGCCCCAGCTCGACGACTGGGACGAGCAATCGGCGTCAGACGTAGTGGAGCTCACCGAATGGCTGCTCGGCGCCTACAGCATCGATGCGGACCACGTGTACCTGAGCGGATGCTCGGGCGGCGGCGAGACCATCTCCATCGTCTTGGGAACGCGCCCCGAGCTCTACCGACGCGCGCTTCACACCATCTCGCGCTGGGACGGCGACATCGAGACGCTCACCGCAGCCGAGGTTCCCGTGTATATGGCTATCGGCGAGAACGACGACTATTACGGCTCCGGACCCGAGCGCGAGGCGTACGAGGAGATTCGCGCCGCCTATCGAGCTCGCAGGCTTTCCGAGGAGCGCATCAGCGAGCTGGTCGTGCTCGATGTCAAGCCCACGAGCTATTTCACCGAGCGGGGCTTTGCTGCGGACGCGGGCCAGCACGGGGCGGGCGGCTACCTCTTTGCCCGCGACGAGAACATCATGGGATGGTTGTTCTCATGACACGGCAAGCAAAGGGCGCAGCGCAAAGGACGCTGCGCCGCGCGGTCGACGTGGCACTTGCGATCCTGCTTCTGGTTCAGATGTGCTACCAGCTGCTACCAGAGGATTTCCATGCGCTTCTGGGTGCCCTGCTCATGCGGGTAGTCGTCCGCAGCGCCCGTCCGATCATACGCTAGGCGAACGAAAAGGGGCGGTGGGCCTCCGTCTTCACGGGCCCACCGCCGCCGAACTGGGTTACGTAAGTCGGGACTACGCGAGCTTCTTCGAGAGCGCCCTTGCCTCGTGCGTGTTGTCGACCATGCCGCCGTAGGTCATGCCGTAGAGCGCGGCGAAGCGCTTCATGGTGTACTCGCCCCAATCGAGCATCTCGCGCGTGGGCGCGCCACCTTGGAACACGAAATAGAGCGTCTTGCCGCTCATACTGCCCTCGCGCACCGGACCGTAGAAGCGGTCGAGCAGGTTGCGCAACATGCCGGAGAGGCTGTGCCAGTAGACGGGCGACCCCACGACCAGGGTGTCCGCCGCCTCGATGCACGCGAGCACGTCCTTGAAGTCATCGTCGCCGTAGCTCTGGCCGTAGCCGTAGACCTTGTGCTCAGCAAGATTCAGCTGCTCGTACGGACGATCGCCGATGAGCTCGCGCGCCAGACGCGCCGTGTTGCCGTCCTTGTTGGGGCTTCCGTTGATGAAGAGAATCATACGTCTCACTCCTTACGTATTGTCTGATACCGCCTTTACCATAGGCGTGAGAAGATCCGGTGAGAAGTTCCTGCCCGTAGGCAGCTTATAACCGTGGGGTGTGTACGTCTTGCCATCCTCATCGCTGCGCCTTCCAAAACGCGAGGGCATCGTCGATCCAGCCCTCTGCCACGGTGTCGACACCCAGGCCAAAGCCGTGGCTCAGGCCTTCGTAAGCATGGAACTCCGTGGGCACGCCCGTCTTGGCGAGCGCGTCGATACGTCCCTGCATTGTGCGCCAGCTGGCGATGCCGTCGCGATCACCTACGCAGGCGTAGGTCGCGGGGTCGGCACCCGTCAGTTCGCTCATGCCGGTGTACTGCATGATGGCTGCCGCGGGCTGGGGCGTTCCTGCCGGCGCGCCAAAGGCGGCCGGGCCGTAGCCGCCGACCCATGCCGCCATGCGCGCACCGGCCGAGCCGCCCCACAGCGAATAGCCCGACGTGTCCACGCTGAGCTCGTCGGCGTGCTCGAAGATGAAGGAGACGGCGCGGGCCAAGTCCTCGCAGGCGAGCTGCGCGTCCGGCCGGTAGATGACCGCGAACCCGTTGACGCCGGAACGGGCCAGGTGCAGGCAGTGCGGGAAGGAGTCGTGCATGGCAGCGACGTAGGCGAATCCGCCGCCCGCGCTTACCACGGCAAACGGTGCAGACGCGCCGCCCGCTCCCTCGGCAGCGAAGCGGAAGAGCCCCGTGTTGGCGAGCGAGGGGTCGGCGGCCTTCTCGGCATCCGTGTAGATGTCGTAGAAGAACGTCCGTTCCGCTGCGCGCTCTGACAGCAGATAGCTGACGACGTCGACCGTGGTGCTCGTATGGATCTCCGAGTACCACGGCAGGCAAGCGGGAAGGTCGTCGAGCGTCATATCCTCCGTCGGCGGATGGAGCGTTGTGGGGAAGAGCAGCCGCCCGTAGCCATCGAACAAAGGGTTGTTGATGACGTCGTAGATGGGCGTGTCCGCCGTGACCGGGCCCGGAGCGGAGCCGCGCGCGACCCCGGCGGCCCCGTCCGACGAGCAGCCGGCAAGGCTGCCCGCAGCGGCCAACCACGCGACAGCCTCCAGAAACGAACGGCGCGGCATCATCGCCGCACTCGATAGACGAGGTGGAGGCCGTCGCCGGCAAGGCGCTCGACGTGCTCGAGCGAGAATGCGTGCGAACCGCCGGCTGAGCGAGGCATCTCGTCGAAGACGGAAGCCGTTTCGGGCTCCCCCGAGACCGTCGGGGAGAGAACGAGGCTCAGCTCGTCAAGCACGCCCGCGGCAAGAAACGACATGTCCGTCTTTCCGCCGCCGCACACGAGCAGGCGCTCGATGCCGAAAAGCTCGCGCAGCTTGCGCAGGGCGAGCGGGAGGTCTAGCCCGCGCGAGCCGGCAAGCACGTATGAGACGCCGCGCTCTCGCAGATAGTCGCGATACGCCGGCGACGCCGCCTCGGTGAGGACCTCGATGACGTGCGCGTCCGCACGGCCGGCGCGACGATAGGTCGCAGACTCCCATGCGATCTCCCCGACGGGATCGACGGAGACGTAGAACGATCGTTCGTCATGAGGCGCCACGAAGTCCCCCTTGGGCGCGCTCCCGTGGGTATCGAGCGCAAGGGGGCGCGACCCGACGAAGCCCTTCGTGGTCACGGCCCCGTACGCCACGGCGTCCGCCCCAAACTCGACCTGCATGCGAGAGTACGCGGCACGTGCGGGCGAGGCGGCGGGGTCGAGCATGTACGCGCCGTCGATATGCCCGTTGAGCCCGGCAAAGACGTGACAGACGACATAGGGTCTAATGTTCATGGCTCCCTACCTTACCGTATGCCCGCCGAAGACCATGAGGTCGAGTCCGTTGAGCAGCCCGTCGATCTTGGCAACCTCATCGTCGGTGAGCCCGACCTCGGCGGCGCCGAGGTTCTCGAGCAGTCGTTCGGGCTTGCGACTGCCCGGGATGGGGATGATATAGGGCTTCTTCTCGAGCATCCAGGAAAGGGAGACCTGGGCGGGCGTCGCCGCGTGCAGCTCAGCCAGCTCGCGAACGAACCGCATGAGGGGCTCGGCACGCCTTTCGCCTTCCTCTGTGTACTGCGGCATGCCATCGCGGTAATCTTGGGCGCCCTCGAAGCGGGTGTTATGACTGTACGCGCCCGTCAGAAAGCCGTTCACCATGGGAGAGAATGCCACGAGGGCGACATTCAGCTCCTCGAGCACGGGGAACAGGGATTCGTTCCAGCGCGCCATCATGGAGTAGCGGTTCTGGACGGCGGAGACGGGGCACACCGCATCGGCACGACGCAGGTACTCCTCCGTCGCCTCGGAGATTCCCCAGGCGCGGATCTTACCTTCCTTGATGAGGTCTGCCATGGTGCCCGCAACGACCTCGGGCTCGACCTTTGGGTCGATTCGGTGCTGGTAGTAGAGGTCGATGTGGTCGGTGCGCAGCCGGCGCAGGCTCTTCTCCACCGAGATACGGATAACCTCGGGGCGCGAGTCCACGAGGATGGTCTTGTCCGGGGCGTGCGTGACGCCGAACTTGGTGGCAATGACAACCTCGTCACGCACGGGCGCGAGCGCTTTGCCCACCACGTCCTCGTTGTGCGCCTCGGTCCCGTCGGCGCACGTACCAACGTAGCACTCCGCCGTGTCAAAGAAGGTATAGCCCATCTCGTGGGCCTGACGGACGACGCTCACGGCCTCGTCGTCGGGCATCGGGTCTCCGCTCGCGTGCGTGATTCCCATGCAGCCCATACCGAGCGGGCTGACTTCGATGCCGCTCTTTCCCAGAACGCGCTTGTCCATTCCTGTTCTCCCTGTCTATGATAACCGTCATTTGTTTGCGACGCCCACGTCCGCCCGTTCATCGGACTCCGTTAGGCACATCCCCTGTCGGTGGCTTGTGTTCTCTCATCGCCAAGCGTACGACCGCGGAGCGCTCGGCGGAATCCCCCTTTGGTGCGGTGCCCTGAACCCGCGGGTTATAGCCCCGTTCGCACCCCAGCGTTATAGAACCCTCACCAACGGAAACTTCCGCCGGCGCGGCGCCCCTCGTATGGTGGATACGTCAAGTTGCGAGGAAGGAAGGCACCATGGACTACATCACCTTGAACAACGGCGTCAGGATGCCGCAGCTCGGCTTCGGCGTGTACCAGATCCCGGACGCCGCGGAATGCCAGCACGCCGTGGAGGACGCGCTCTCGGTCGGCTACCGGCTGCTCGACACGGCCGCGAGCTACGGCAACGAAGAGGCGGTCGGGGCCGCC
>CABUUB010000006.1 GCA_902494625.1 uncultured Collinsella sp. | reverse complement strand
TCGACGTTGGCTTCACAGCGCCGCAGCGATCGCTTCAGTCACAAACTTATTGAGTGACTCACCCTTCTTTGCCGCTGCCAGCGCTGCTTGCTTGTGGAGCTCAGAGCCCGTTCTTACGTTGAACGAGCCCTTAAAAGCCCGCTCGGGTTCCTTGCCCTTCTCGGCGCAAAACTCAAGGTAATCGTCGACGGCGTCGTGGAAGCATTGCTCCACTTCTTCAGCCGTGGAGCCTTCAAATACGATTGCGTCCCTAATGCCGGCGACCATACCTGTTAGCACATGCTGTTCGGCATCGAACTCGACCGGGGCGAAATAACCCTTGTATGCCAAAACGTTACTCATGACTACCTCCGACATCTTGCAGAAAGCGAACGATGTTTCGAATGGTCCCCGCTGTCAATTCGTCAGATGGATGAGGCGCGTGCATTACGAACATCCTGCCATCTGATGGCCTGTAGAAGCGAACGCGCGATCCGGACGTCTTGCCTTTGCTGTCCATTTCAAAGCCATATGAAGCCATAACTTTAAGAAAGTCAGCAAATCTATACGTTGAAGGACAGCTAAGCAGCTGGGCGATGAGTTTGTCGGATCGAGTCATCCCGCCTCACATTCTGCAACTATATTCTAGTTGCAATTTCAGTTCGATGCAAACACCTCTACTATAGAACATGTGTGCGTATAGAACAAATGTTCGAACTACCACGAAGGGCGCCTGTGAACTGCGCCCTTCGTGGTAGTTTTGCTTGCCGTGCCTTAGCCCAGCAGGTCGACTACGTTAAAGCCGGCGTTGCTCTTGGCGATGACTTCGCGGCTGCCAAAGACGCAGGTGGGCGACTCGGCTGCGATGCGCGTCACATCGGCGCCGAGCGAGCGCAGCTCACCGGGCGTAGCGGCGAGCATCTGGGCGCGGCGCTCCTCGCGTGCGTGTGGATCGAGCCCGGCCAGGTAGGTCGTGTTGCGGCGCTTGGTGAGCGCGTACGGCTTCACGGGCGCGTCCATGCCGCTCACGCAGCTCACGATAAAGCCCTCAAAGGCGGCCTCGTCGGGCTCAAAGCTGCCGAGCCATTCGCCTGCGCGCTCCACGCGCTCAATCGAAGGATCGATTGCCGGATCGCGGTAGGTGTAGAACGCCGCCTGACGCTTGCCGGCCGCGCGGAATCCGCAGCCGTACGCGCCGCCCTTCACGCGGATCTCGTTCCACAGGTAGTCGTAGGAGAGTGCGTTGGCGGCAACGGCCCAAGCGCCTGTCACGTCAATGCCCAAGCGACGCGGATCGCACGCACACGCGGCAAAGCAGATGTCGCTGGGGATCACGAAAGCCTCGTGGCGATCGCACGGCGCCGGCACCACGAGCGCGTCGCGGCCGGCATCGGCGCCGTCGCCAGCGTCCAGCCCCAGGTCGCCCGCGGCATCCCAGTACGCGTCAAAGTCCTCGTCGCTGCCGGTAAAGCTCGCCATGCAGCCATCGGCCACAAAGATACGCTCCGCCAGCTCGGCAAGCTTGGTACGCAGCCCGTCCAGGCGCTCGTCAAAGTGGTCGAGCAGATCGCGCAGGAACAGATAGAAATCCACGCCCGAAAGCTGCTCGCGCACCACGGCCGAAGGCGAGCTGTAGCTCATCGCGCGACCGAGTGCCGCCGAGTGACCGTTGTTGATAAAGCCCTGCTCAAGCCCAATGCGAATCTGCGTGAGCACGTCGCGCATGCGGTCGGCATCGGCATCGAGCAAAAGCGTGCTCGACCACACCTCGCGCGGCAGACTCGCCAGCGCATCGATCTTCTCGGACAGGGCGCCGGCGCTCACCAGCAGGTAGGGGCGCACGCCGTCCACTTCGGGCTGGGTCATGACCTCGGTCGTAAAGCTCAAAAAGCCCAGCTTGCCAGCGAGCAAGTTGTCGAGTTCCTCGGCCGAGTGCTCGCGCGTGGGCAGCTGCTTAAGCAGGCGGCAGAGCAGTGTCACATAGGGCAGGTCCTCAAACGCGACGCAGCTCAGGTCCAAATACTGCATGGCGTAGGCCAGGCGGTTGGTGGGGATGCCGTGGCGCAGGCAGGGGATGGGCGCGGTCGTGTCCACGACCAGCGGCGGCTCGGGGCGCGCCTCGCCAATGTCGGACACGCGCAGGCGCGGCAGCGTGGCCTTGGCCTCGGGCGTGTCTTCCGCCTCCTGCGCGGCACGCAGTGCGGCCGTGCGCTCGACCACATTGGCCAGCTCGGCATCGGTCATGGCGTCGCGCTTGGCAGCCAGTTCGGCGGCCTCGGCACCCTCCGAACCCTCGGCGGCGTCCACCGGCACCAGCTCGACCAGCGCCATGTGATCGTTTTCCAGCACCAGCTCGCGCAGCAGGTCCTCAAAATAGCTGCCGTCCAGCTCGCCACGCAGCTCCTCGTACACCGGGCCGTACTTGAGCGCCAGCGTCGCGGCGTTGTCATCGTAGAGCCACGTGCTCAACGCATCGCACGCAATGGCCACGCCGTCGGCGATGCCATAGTCGCGCTGGCGCAGGTCGTATTCGTTGCTGCTGATGATGGCTTCCAGGCGCTCGCGCGGAACGCCATGCTCGCATAGGTCGCGGCAGGCGTCCTGGAACACGCGGCGCAGCTCGCGCGCCACGCCGGGCTGCGCGTTTTGCAGCATGATGAGCTCGTAGGGCTGCAGGCTCTCGGCCGCGGTGTAGCTCACCACGTTGCCGCCCAGGCCGGCGGCCAGAATGGCCTTCTTAATCGGCGCTTCGTTGGAGCCCAGCAGCGCCTCGAACAGGATATCCGCCGCGATCGTGCGCTTGCGGTCGAGTGCGCTGCCCAGCACAAGGCCCAGGCCCACCAAGGCGTTCTCGGGCGTGGTGGCCATCTCGACGCGCTTGTACTCGCAGGTCACGGGCGCCTGCACGCCCAGCGGATTGGGCGCCAGCGTGGACGGGTCCTCGCCGGCGGCGACGGCAGCGTCCATGCGGCGGCTCGCGGCACTCGGCTGCGACAGATAGCGCTCGTCCAAAAAGGCCAGTGCGCGGTCCACGTCCAGGTCGCCGTAGAGCGTGATGTAGGAGTTGGAAGGATTGTAGTGGCGCGCATGCGTGTCCAGGAACTGCTCGTAGGTGAGCGCGGGAATCGCGCGCGGGTCGCCGCCGCTCTCGTGCGCATAGGCGGTGTCGGGATAGAGCGCGGCGTTGACGGCGTCGTCCAGCACGCTCATGGGGTCGGACAGCGCGCCCTTCATCTCGTTGAACACCACGCCGTTATAGCGCAGCGTGCCCTCGCGTAGGCTCGCGGCGCCGCCCTCGCCCTCGGCGCCCTCTGGCAGGTCCAGCTCGTAGTGCCAGCCCTCCTGCTCAAAAATGGTGGGTTTGGTATAGATGGCCGGGTTGAACACCGCGTCCAGGTACACGTCCATCAGGTTGTACAAATCCTGCTCGTTGGTGGTGGCAACGGGGTAGATGGTCTTGTCGGGGTAGGTCATGGCGTTGAGGAACGTCTGCATGGAGCTCTTGATCAGGTCGACAAACGGCTCCTTGACGGGGAACTTGGCCGACCCACACAGCACCGAGTGCTCAAGAATATGGAACACACCGGTGGAATCGGCCGGCGGCGTCTTAAAGCCAATGGCAAAAGCCTTGTTTTCGTCGTCGCACGCCAGGTACAGCAGGCGAGCGCCCGAGGCGGTGTGGCGAAGCACGTAGGCATCCGAGTCGAGCTCGGGCACGGTCTCGCGGCGCTCGACGGCAAAGCCGTGGCAGGTAGTGCCGGGCACTAGCAGTGCGGCGGCAGCGGCGCGCGGGTCGGTTGAGGTAGTGGGCATATGCAGTCTCCTTTGACGCCCCAGCGGGGGCGAATCGAGTCGAATCCTCGAGAGTATACCCATATGGGGCCCTCGACCAATCTGCCGGATGAGTGTGGATTTTCGGACGCCTGCCGAATGAGCGTGGATTTTCGGACGAAATCGGCCGCCAAACGCTCAAAAACCGTCCAATAATCCACCCTCATGCATTGCTCACGTATCTCTCATCTCTCACTCATCTCTAATACGAGAGACAACAGAAAGATGAGAGATAAATATGAGAGATAATTGAGCAGCAAAGAGACAAGCAATCATGGTATTGTCTCAATACTGATTGTTCTACCAGCAAAAACAGGTTTAATGAAACAGATGGCAGACATCTTATCTTTCATCTCTCACTCATCTCTAATATGAGAGATAACAGATAGATGAGAGATAACTGAGAGACGAGGGAAATCTATCCGCGGCATTCTCCGCAGGACCGAGCGAAAGGACGTGCAGATGAACGAAAACGAGCTGACCGGTCTGCTTGAGTCTTTAAGGCGTATGGGCTCGGATGATCTTAACGTCGAAGTGAAGGAGAGCGCCACGACGCTTTCCCGCGACGTGTGGGAAACGGTGAGCGCATTCGCGAACACTGCCGGCGGAATCATCGTGCTCGGAGTGAGTGAGCGCGCAGGTTTTGTCCCGGTTGAGAACTTCGAGACCGAGAAAGTGCTCAACCAATTTGTGTCAGGCATGGGTGATGCGGGCGGTCGAGGAAAGCTGGCCAATCCGCCCAAATACACGATCGAGCGAGTGGAGCTTCAGGGCGTCATCGTTCTCGTCATTACGATTGAGGAGCTCGATCCGTCGAGCAAGCCCTGCTATGTCATAGAGCGGGGCGCTCAAGGTGGCAGCTACAAACGCATCGATGACAAAGATGTCCCGCTTTCGTCGACCGAGGTTTTGGCACTGTCGTCATATGAACGGACGAGTCCTAGCGATCGCGATGCGGTGCCCGGCACGAGTGTGGGCGATCTCGACGAGACGCTGGTCGACCGCACGATAGAGCGTGCCTATTCGTTGACGCCTCGAGCGATGCGCGGTGCGGCGGACAAGAAGACAAAGATGGAGCGTCTGAATTTCCTCGACTTCCAGGGCAATGTTACCAAGGCCGGCCTCCTTGCCGCGGGCGTTTACCCTCAGCAGTTCTATCCCAAGCTCTTCATTGACGTGGCTGTCCATGCGGGAACTCAGAAGGGCATGGCGGGGTCGCTGAGGTTCATGGACCGCGCAATCTGTGAGGGAACGTTGGGCGAGATGATCTCGGATGCCGTCGCAGCTGTCGCCAAAAACCTGCGTCGCATCTCGACCGTCCAAGGCATCTCGCGTATCGACTCGCTGGAGATTCCCGAGGAGGTTCTGCGCGAGGCAATCGCCAACGCCGTAATCCATCGAGAATACGGGGATCGGTTCTGTGGACAATCGATCGCCGTCGACGTCTTTGACGATCGTGTCGAGGTGACGAATCCTGGCGGCCTTTACGGGGGAAAGACTCGCGAGAACTTGTTTGACGGCAGCTCCCGATGCCGTAACGCGACGCTTGTGAAGCTCATGTCGATTGTCCCGCTGCCGGATGGCGCAGGTTCGCCGGCTGAGGGCAATGGCTCGGGCATCCCGATGATGATCGATGCCATGCGCGCGCATGGTCTGGCCGATCCCCTGTTCTGCCCGGGATTCGATCGGTTCAAGGTCGTACTTTACCGTTCAAAGATCGAGCCGGTCGATCATGGCGGGGGCTTAATTGTGACGGCACTCAAACACTACGGCGAGCTGGGGACGCGCGAGCTGGCAGAGCACACAGGGCTCACAATTTCCCAGGTTAGGTCGCGCGTCAACGCGCTCATTGCTCAAGGCGAGCTTGAGCCCACGGCGCCGGCGACGAGCCGCAACCGCAAGTATCGACTGTCAGAGCGCGTGGAATAAATGCGTTAGTGGACGAGGCGAACTAATAATCGACCCTCAATTGGCGCCCACTAAGATAAAGCGGTTGTTGCTCAGTCGACGGTGATGCTAAAGACTCGGCTTACGCCGGCATGGCCCCGAACCCGTCCATCAAGAACAGCCTAAGAACCAGCTTGATGACATATCCCGGTTTGACTTCTGCCGCGTCAAAGACGTGGCGCTCGGTGAGCTCGCTGCAGTATGCATAGATGTCGCGGATAAGGTCCGCGCCCGAGAGCGTAAACATGTAGCCTGCGTCCGAAAGCGCATTGGGCGCGGCAGGCAACTTGGCCATGTGACAGAACGTTTGCAGGTCGGGCGCCATAACGTTCTGGTAGTCGAGGTGGCCGTTGGCATCCTGCGCGGCAAGCTCCAATTGGCGCACAAAATCCAGCGCCGCCGCTAACACAAAGCTCGGCGTAGGCGCATTGACGTCCTGAGTGGTCGCCACAAGCCTGCCCGCCGCCTGCGTGACAAGCCAAGCGACCTCGCGCTGGCAACGCACGGCCTTGCGCGTAACCGGCTTGATGGACGAAGAAGAAACGCTCCCCTTAGGCGGATTCGAGGCAGCCATAAGACCCTCCCATGAACGACCAGGCCCAACAAGCCCGGATGAAACACGTGCTACATCAGTATACAGGGAAGTGGGGTAGCGGGGTACAAGCGCGCCAGCGGCAAACCGAGAGCATCAACGATGTGCCGATCGCGGAATGAGATCTCGTAATAATTGACTCTCGGCCATATTATTGAGGGACATGACTCGCGTTCGTATGGTTGTAGGTGCTGGCGATGAACGACATTGACCTTGCTGTTCCGTTGATGGATGGACCAAGCTATGACCGCGCCTGCAGTCTCGTGCCTTCCGAATACGTTGAGGCATGGGAGTGGTTTCTGGGTGAGGAGCAGCGCGGCGGCGTTTGGACCAGCCTTCCGCACCACACCAAGGAAGATAGCCCTCAGTATCAGTACCGTTTGAGAATTGGCTCGGACTTCTTTCCCGTAACGCGGGATTCAGGGATCTTCTGGCCGGGCCAGGATCGGGTGAAGCAAGATCCCAATAAGATCTTTGCGCTTTCGGTCCATAACTCTAAAAAGAGCTTCTACACCGATGTGCCTCCGCTCTATTTGGACGATGGTACGTGGGTCATTAAGTACTCGGTTCAAGCGCCGGGTACCGTTGGTTTTCGAGACCAGAATTACAACCGTAAAATGCTCAACTGCATGGAATGTGGCGTTCCAGTCGGAGTCATATTTGCAACCGAGGTGGGCTACAAGGTGCTCGGCCTTGCATTTGTTGAACGGTTCGAGCCCGAAAACGGATGGTTTGTTCTGCACGGTCCTGTTCATAAAGGCGGACCGGACCCTCGTTTTGCGCCCGACATGAGTTATCTGAAGCACATGCCCGTCGATATTGAGTTTGCCGGACAGGGTACGACCGACGACGAAAAGGTCCGCTATGCGTTAAGGCGCGAGCGATTGGGGCAGCAATGGTTCCGCAAGCAGCTCGTTGCCGCCTATGATGGCCGTTGCGCGGTGTCGGACTGCGGCGTCAGCGAAGCTCTGGAGGCTGCACATATCGAGAATTACTCGGGACCCAAATCGCAGGTTGCCAGCAACGGCATTCTGCTTCGGCGCGATCTTCATTCCCTATTTGATGCTCACCTGATTTCGTTTGAGCCTGTTTGCGGCGAATATCGGCTGTGCGGATCGTACCTGCTGGATAAGACCGACTACGTTTCCTTTGCGGGTGCGACGCTAAGGCAGCCGAATGAGCGTCAGTGGCGACCCAATACGGTGTTTCTTGAGGCCCATCGCATTGAGTTCGATCGCTCGGAAAAGAAGCGTGAAAAGGCGGGGCTTCTGCCGTATTAGCGTATTTGGCTTTGGCATTCTTTGACGATCGTGTTGTTTGATCGGATCGCGTGGCGATGCAATCTCGCGCACGCCTGCCGGTGCATGCTCTTCCTGTTTTGTATAGCGAGAGGGGAGCGTGTATGAGCTGGCGAGGCGATATTGCGATGGGGAAGTACGGAAAACTGCCGTGTGCCCTTATAGACAACAATATGTTTCCGAGCGTAGAGGTTGATTGCGGGTCGTTTGTCGTCACCTGCCCTTGCTGCGGCTCGCAAATACCGTGTCTCGACATTCGGTTCATCGATGCGCGTGACAGACTCAGCGACGAAGTGAGAAAACAGACAGGCGTTCATATGCCGGTGTATCCGGAGAAATGCCCTGTTTGTGGCTTCGATATCGTGTACGACGCCGGCGACGAGGGATAGGTGATGCGGAGGAGTTGGCTGTGAGTGTCTTTTGCCTCTACAAATAAACCCCCTCACCGAGTTGCCTGTGGAACTCGGCGTGATGGTCGCGTGCCCAGGTAAAGAGCGCCTGGTCAAAGTCGGTACGCGTGGCCGGGACGCCAAAGACGCCGGCAACTTCGACGCGCATAAACTCCAGTGCCGGCAGCTTGTTGATGGCAGTGAGGGCAAACGGGGACGAGGGCTCCTCGAACAGATAGCGGCTGCCTTGCAGCGCGTTGCAACTGGTGCACGTGTTGCCGAGCGACGGGGCTTTGGAGGCTCGCGTACCTACGGGCTTGTAGCCGCAGCGCTTATGAAGGTAGTCGCGGATCTCGCCCGGCACGCAGCCAAGAGCGGGCACGATGGCGAGTGCGTTGGCGTTGGCCGTGTCGATGGCAATGTGCCCGGCTTCGTTGGGCGCGCGTGCGATGACGATGCTCTCGTCGTTATCGGCTTGATAGGGAATGCCGAAGGCCGCGACCGAGGTCTCTTTGTGACACTTCCAGCACTCGCGCTTGCCCAGTACTAGATATATATACGGCGCCGAGGGGTCGGATCGGTCAACACCGGGCAGCCACTCGGCAAAGGGCTCGGGGTTGACGCCGCTGGGTACATACCAGATCTTCTTGGTCCGGTCCCATTTGGCGCCCAGCGCCTTGGCTTCTTCTTTGTGCGAAAAGGGGACATCGAGCTCGGTGCGCATGGCGGCTCCTTGGTGCTGCGGGTGCAAGTGGCTCAAGGATACCGCAGGGCGCAGACATCGCGGCGTTTTGCCGAGAAGTTGCGGTGCGGACTGATTGGTTATGCCGATGGATAGATCGGCAAGTAGATGGTCGGCTTTTGGCCAGTTGGGCGGTTGGAGCAGCTTGCGGCGCAGTTTTGTGCCTAGCTATTGTTGATATTGGGGTATTGAATTTGTTTGGCAGCCATTCGTCAGGTGAATTGATGTTACGTTGCGATGACGGTTGGAGTTGCCAGCTGATTTGGCGACATAAAACAAAACAGCCCAGAGGACATAGCCTCTGAGCTGCGAACATTTGGTGGGCGTTAGAAGATTTGAACTTCTGACCTCTTCCGTGTCAGGGAAGCGCTCTCCCCCTGAGCTAAACGCCCGATCAAGGGTGCGCAAGTGCGCAAGGGATAATATAACGGAGCCTGAACTCGGTGGCAAGAACATTTTTAAAAATCGCTTACATTGTGGAATTCGGGAGCTTTGTCGTATCCATTTCAAAAGAGCCTGCTGCCGCGATTTGGCTGTCGCATAATGCAAGGCCATTGCGGTATCGAGCTATGGAAAGACGCCTGCGGAATTGTCCTACCGATAAGCGGACAAGCCTCCAGCTGGTGACTTCGCCGTGGTAAGGTAAGCCGAATTGTTCCAGGCTGTTTCGGGGGAGTGGAATGAGCAAAGAGCGTGTCGAGCAGGTCGAAGGCGCAGGGGCTTCGGTGCCGATGACCGATATATCGAACATTGATGTGCCCGAGGGCACCGACGAGCTCAGCCGCAGCACCCGTCGCGCATGGCGCGACCGCCTGAACAGCGCTTCGACGCGCAAGATGATCACGGGCGTCTTGGCTACGCTGGTGGGCGGTTCGTTTTGGGGCTTCTCGGGCACCAGCGCGAGTTTTCTGTTCGATACCTACCACGTCGATACCTTGTGGCTTATGAGCGTGCGTCAGATTCTCGCCGGTCTACTCTTTATGGCCGTGGTTGTTACGCGCGACCGCGAGCGCCTGATTAAGCTCTGGACCACGCCCGCCGATCGCAAGCAGCTGCTGCTCTTTACCGCCTTTGGCCTGCTGTTCAACCAGTTTTGCTATCTTTCGGCCGTGCGCCTGACGAACGCCGGAACCGCGACGGTGCTCCAGTGCCTGCAGCTCGTTATCATCATGGGCTACACCTGCGTGATCGATCGCCGCATGCCACGTACTCGCGAAGTCATCGGCATTGGCCTAGCTCTGGGTGGAACCTTTTTAATCGCCACCGGCGGCGACCCCACCAGCCTGAATATCTCGCCGCTTGGCCTGGCAGCAGGTCTTATGTGTGCGGTCAGCGCCGCGTGTATGGCGGTGATTCCCGCCAAGATCCTGCCCGAATACGGCAGCCCCATCGTCACGGGCTCGGCAATGCTCACGGCGGGCGTGATCTCATGTGTCTTCGTGCAGCCCTGGGCGCATATGCCGGCACTCGACGCTGCCGGCGTCGAGGCGCTCGCGGTGTTCGTGGTTATCGGCTCGTTTTTTGCTTACATGCTCTATATGCAGGGCGTTAAGGACATCGGCTCGGTGCGCGCGAGCCTCATCGGAACTGTGGAGCCGGTTTCGGCGACCATCACCAGCGCCGTTATGCTGGGGACGGTGTTTTTGCCGACCGACCTTATCGGCTTTGTCATGATCATCGTGATGATGTTCCTCACGGTGTAGCTGGCGCCGCCGCCAAGGCAGAAAAGGTGTTGTGCCGCATTTTCGCCAATTGATGTTCGTGTCTGGAGTTTAGCTGTCGATGCTCAAAATGCCATAAAATAGTAACGTTATGGACTTTTTCATTGCGACTCAATTGCGAGGATTTCTTTATGGCTGGTAATCACTTTAAGGGCAGCGATAGCGGCCGCCCTGCAGTTCCGCCGCGTCCGAACGGGGCTGGTAAGGCCGGCACGCCGGGCGGCGCTGGACAGGGCGGTTCCGGTAAGCGCGTGTCCCCGGGCGAGACGGCGATGTTTACCGCTCTGTACGAGCAGTCTCAAAAGGCAAAAAAGACCGGCCGTGCAAGAGGGAATGTCTTTGCGGGCGGTGCAACCTCCACGTCGCAGCCGAGCGGGGCTCCTTCGGTACCCGCGAACAACGCAGGTGCTGCCAACGCCGCGAATGCCGCCGGCAACGTTAATGCCGACAAGGCCGCCAACAATACTCCCTCTGCCGGTGGCGCGGGGCTTACGGGTAACCTTGGCACGATTTACACCGGCGCCTCCGAGACTGGCACGTTCGCCCGCTTGGATGATAGCGGTGCCGAGTTTGCGGGCTCGGGTTCCAAGGAAGATTATTACGATTTTGGCTTGAACTACGGTAGCGACGCTTCGTCGAGTTCGACCTCTGACGGTCTGGTCCGTCATCGCCATCGCAAGGGCGAGCACAAAAAGCGTCACACCGGCGCCATTATTGCCGCTGTAGTCGCGGTGCTTCTCGTTGCGCTTGGCGCAAGCGGTTTTATGCTGCTTAACTCGGCAAAGACCGTAAAGAGTGAAGCGAAGGAGGCTGTCGAGATCGTCGGTGGCCTTAAGGACAAGGTCACGTCGGGCGATTTTTCGACGCTGCCTGACGACGCGAAGAAGATTGATGAGCTCTGCGACAGCATGAAGGCGGAGACCTCGAGCCCGCTGTGGACGGCGGCTTCGTTTATCCCGGTGTATGGCAGTGACATCAACGCAGCCCGCACCATGATTGATGCCCTGTCCGATGTCTCGAGCAACGCGCTGGTTCCCATGGCCGATAACCTCTCGCAGGCCACGCCCGGCAAGCTGTTCCAGGACGGCATGATTAACGTGTCCGCGCTACAGGCGGTCGCCGATTCGCTTTCCGATAGCTCGAAGGTGTTCAAGAGCGCCAACGAGAAGGTCCAGGGCATTGGCGATACTCATATTTCCCAGGTGACCGAGCTGGTCGATAAGGCCAAGGACGGCTTTGCCACCCTCAACGGTGCGGTTGACGCGGCGGAGAAGGTCGCCCCCGTCCTTCCCCAGATGCTCGGCGCCAACGGCCAGACGCGCAACTACCTTATGTACGCCATGAACAACGTCGAGATTCGTGCTTGCGGCGGCTTTGGCGGTTCGCAGGGCCTGATTTCGGTCACTGACGGCCAGATGTCGATTGGCGAGTTTGTTCCCCGCATTGGACTCAGTGAGGATGAGGCAGTCGAGAGCGTCGACGAAGAGGATGAGGCGCTGTTCGGCAACCACAGTAACCTGTACAACTCGGGCAATACCTATTCGCCTGATTGGCCTCGCAACTCGCAGCGTGTCGCCGCGCTGTGGAAGTCCCAATATGGACAGGACGTTGATGGCGTCATCGGTATCGACCCGGTGTTCCTGCAGTATCTGCTGGGCCTGGTCGGTAACGTGTCACTGCCCGACGGAACGGTTGTCGACGGCACCAACGCCGCAAAGGTCCTCATGCACGATGTGTACTGGAACTATCCGGTCGAGGAGTCGGACGGCATCTTTGCATCCGTCGCCAGCGCTGCCTTCGACAAGATCCTTGGCGGTATCGGCGATGTCGATGTTGCGAAGCTTGTCAGCGCCGTTGAGCGCGGTGCCGAAGAGGGCCGCCTGATCGCGTGGATGAGAAACGATGATGAACAGAATGCCATCAAAGAGACGGGCATTGACGCTTCGCTGCCCGATCCGGATGATCCGAGTGCCGATCCCGTTGCCGGCGTTTACTTTAACAACCTGAGCTTCTCCAAGCTCGACTGGTATCTGAACGCCGATACGCAGATTGGCCAGGGCATCAAGAACGGTGACGGCACGTGCTCGTATCGCATCACCGTTACCCTGACGAACATCATGACGCAGGAGGAGGCGGGCAAGCTGCCCGACTACGTCGCGGCGAGCGCGCCCGATGCCGCGCGCGACGACGAGCGTCTGAATGTCTCACTGTTTGCCCCGACGGGCGGCAACATCAGTGACCTTACGGTTGAGGGCACCCAGTTTGGTCTTGGCGCCGCTACGTGGCATGGAATCCCCTTCTATTCGGGTACCGTTGACCTGCATGCTGGCGAGACGACGACGATCACGTATACGCTGACCACGTCGGCCGAGGCGGGGGACAAGCCGCTTACGCTGCGTCAGACTCCTACATGCCAGGCGGCTCGCGACAGCGCGTCGGCGTAGGGTTTTTCTGGTAGCGCAGATAATCGAGTACCATTTTGGGGCGGACAGGCAATCTGTCCGCCCCTATTTTGTAAGGAGAGCGCATGAAGTACTTTGGCACCGACGGCTTTCGCGGTGAGGCCAACGTTGGGCTGACGGTAGAGCACGCTTATAAGATTGGCCGTTTTGTGGGCTGGTATTACGGTGCCAACCGCGAGCGCAAGGCACGCGTGATCGTGGGCAAGGACACGCGTCGTTCGAGCTACATGTTCGAGGCGGCGCTGGTGAGCGGCCTGGTCGCGAGCGGTGCGGACGCCTATATGCTGCACGTGATCCCCACGCCGGGCGTAGCGCATCAGACCGTGGAAGGCTGCTTCGATTGCGGCATCATGATCAGCGCGAGTCACAATCCGTTTTGCGATAACGGCATTAAGCTTGTCAACAGCGACGGCTTTAAGATGGACGAGGACGTACTGGAGCTCATCGAGGACTATATCGATGGCAAGAGTGAGGTGCCGCTGGCCACGGGCAACCACATCGGCGCCACGGTGGACTACATGCAGGGCCGCAACCGCTACATTGCTTCGCTCATCGCCAGCGCGAACTTTTCGTTGCAGGGCGTCAAGATCGGTATCGACTGCGCCAACGGCTCGGCTTCCTCGGTTGCCAAGCCGGTGTTCGACGCGCTCGGTGCCGACGTGCGCGTGATCAACGCCGCGCCCGATGGCTTTAACATCAACGTCGACTGCGGCTCCACGCATATGGAGCGCCTGCAGCGCCATGTGGTGGAGCAGGGCCTGGACGTGGGCTTTGCCTATGACGGCGATGCCGATCGCTGCTTGGCCGTGGACGAGCGCGGTCGCGTGGTAGACGGCGACCAGATCCTGTACGTGTGCGGCGTGTACCTGAACAAGCACGGTCGCCTTTCGGGCGGTACCGTGGTGCCGACGATCGCCAGCAACTTTGGCCTGGTCAAGTCGCTGGAGCTTGCCGGTCTGAGCGCCGTGACCAGCGGCGTGGGCGACCGTCACGTGTATGCCAAGATGCGCGAGGGCGGCTACAGCCTGGGCGGCGAGCAGACGGGCCATACGATCTTTGGCGATATCGAGCGCACGGGCGACGGCATTATGACCTCGCTGCGCGTGATGGAAGTGATTCGTGCCGAGCGCGAGACGCTCTCGCAGCTCACGGCTCCGTGCAAGCTGCTGCCGCAGGCGCAGGTGGCCGTGCACGTGGCGGACAAGGACGCCGCGCTCGAGAACATGGGCGTGCAGAACGCCATCGCCGAGGCCGAGGCCGCGCTGGCAGGCGACGGCCGCGTGCTCGTGCGCAAGAGCGGAACCGAGTCGGTGATTCGCGTTTTGGCCGAAGCCCCCGACCAAGCCGCCGCCGACGCCGCCATGAAGCGCATCGCAAGCGCTCTGGAGGCTCTGTAGTTACGCGGTTTCACCAAACCGCGTAACGGCTCGACGCTGCAAACGGCCCCAAGCGGCAATCTGACGTTCAATTTCAAGGGCGCGACCAGAAGGTCAGCGCCCTTTCATTTCACGTCACCTTGCTCGCTTGGGGCCGTTTTCGCTGACGTTGCCAAGACATTGGCGTCAACGAACTAGTCATTGGGTACCTAGTTATTGGGTGAAAAAAGGGGGCGCTGCGGATTGGTTCCGCGGCGCCCCCTTTGCGTTGGCGTGCTGCCTAAGCTTTACAGCTCGTAGAGCGTGGTGAACTTGTCCTGCAGGTAGCTGCAGTAGTAGCGGGCATCGAACGCCATGCCGCAGGCGCCCTTGATGAGTTCCGGCGCGTCTTTGGCGCGGCCCCACTGCCAAATGTGCTCGCCCAGCCAGGCGCGGACGGGCGCCAAATCGCCGCTCGCACAGGCGCCGTTGAGGTCGACGCCGTCGCGGCACATGGCCGGCACGAACATGGCATCGTAGGCGCTACCCAGCGCATAGGTGGGGAAGTAGCCAAACGAGCCACCGCTCCAGTGCGTATCCTGCAGGCAGCCGTGCGTGTCGTCGGGAACGGGAATGCCCAGGTACTCGTTCATAAAGCGATTCCAAAGCGCGGGGATGTCCTTGGCCGTGGCCTCGCCGGCAAACAGCATGCGCTCGATCTCGTAGCGCACCATAACGTGCAGCGGATAGGTGAGCTCGTCGGCCTCGGTGCGGATCAACGACGGCTGCGCGATGTTCACGGCGCGGTAGAGCGTGTCCTCGTCCACGTTGCCGTAGACCTCGGGTGCGTGGCGGCGCAGCACCTCGAGCAGCGGTCCCATAAAGGCGCGGCTGCGACCCACGGTGTTCTCGAAAAAGCGGCTCTGGCTCTCGTGGATGCCCATGGAGGTACCACCCTCAAGACAGGTGCGCGCATAGGCAGGATTGACGCCCAGCTCGTACATGGCGTGTCCCGCCTCGTGGATGATGCTGTAGACGTTGGAGATGCAATCGTCCTCGTAGATGTGTGTCGCGATGCGCGCGTCACCCACGGCAAAGCCCTCGCTAAACGGGTGCTCGGTAAAGGCAAGCGTGGTGTCGTCCAGGTTCAGGCCGACGAGCTTCATAAGGTCGAAGCTCATGGCGCGCTGGGCGGCCTCGGGCACGTGGGCGTGCAAAAAGTCGGCAGCCGGTTGCTGGCCGCGCTCGTCGATGGCGTGCACGAGCGGCACGACCGTGGCCTTGACCTCGTCGCAAAACGCGTCGAAGCTCTTGGCAGAAAGGCCGCGCTCGTACTGGTCGAGCCAAACGTCGTATGGGTCGCGCTTGGGGTCCATGAGTTCGGCCTGATGCTTAAGTTGGGCGACGATTCTATCCACATAGGGCTCAAAGCTCGCCCAGTCATTGGCCGTCTTGGCCTTGTGCCACACGGCATCGGCCTCGCAGGTGAGCCTGGTCCAGGCCTCGGCCTCTTCAGTGGGGATGGCGCTTGCCTCGCGCTGGTCGCGGCCGAGCACGCGGATCTCGTCGAGCAGCTGCGGGTCGTCAATTTTGCCGCCGGCGACGGTCTCGCGCGCTAACGAGCGTACGAGCTCAACGGACTTCTCGCTGGTCAGCAGCTTGTGATGCTCGCCGGCAAGCGTGCCCATGGCGTCGGTACGGGCGGCAGCACCGTTGGCAGGAGCAATCGTCGCCCCATCGAACTCGGCAATCTTGAGCAGGTACTCGCGAGTCCACAGCTTGCCCTCGAGTTTGCGGAACTTTTTGACGGCCTTGTCGATTTTAGCGGCCTTGACGCCCTTGGCGGCCTTTGCCACGGCGGCCTTGGCCGTCTTATCGAGTTTCTTTCCCATACCGTATCCTTAATCTCGCAGGCCGAGCGCCGCAGGCGGATGCACGGCCAGTTTGCACAACTACTTACCTTGTACCCAGCGCGAACAAAACGGAACGCGGCGATGCGCTCGCGAAATGTGTTATCCTATAGCCCAATGCGTTGACGGAGAGGGTTTTGCCCGCCGTGTCGCCGGCAAGAGAGGGAAGGTCATGGGCTGCAAGCCTTCCTGCGGTGGCAAGGGCCAAGCGTTCACTCCCGAGCAGCGACCTCAACGGGCGCGCGGCCAGTGGCAGCAAAGCCTCAGTAGGGAAGCCGTGAGCCTCGCGACAAGAGGCGCAGAGTGGGCGCGGCGGGCCAGACATCCGCCGGGTCAAACAAGGTGGTACCGCGGAATTTAACCGTCCTTGGGCAATGCACATGCCCGAGGGCGGTTTTTTGTTACCGAACCGGGCCGCGTTTTCGCAACGCCAGGCGGCGGCAGTCGTCCCGGCGAGCGGGGAACGCGAGAGACGAAAGGGAAGACATGAGTCTGATTGATGATCTGGTCAAACTCGAGGAAGAGGCCAAGGAGCTCGTCGCAGGCGCCGACGACGCCGCCAAGCTCGAGGCTGCGCGCGTTGAGCTGCTCGGCCGCAAGGGTCGTATTACCGGCCTGATGCGCATGATGGGCAAGCTCGCCCCCGAGGATCGTCCCGTGATGGGCAAGCGCGCCAACGAGATGCGCCAGCTGATCGAGGGCATGCTCGACGAGCGCACCACCGAGATGAAGGCCGCCGCCCTCAAGCACGCACTCGAGCACGAGGCCGTCGACATCACGCTGCCGGGTATCCGTCCACAGATCGGTCACCAGCACCTGATCAAGCAGATCATCGAGGAGGCCGAGGACATCTTCTGCGGCATCGGCTACACCGTCGAGTCCGGCCCCATGGTCGATACCTCCTACTACAACTTCACTGCGCTCAACGCCCCCATGGATCATCCGAGCCGCTCGGCCCGCGATACCTTCTACGTGGTCGACAACAACCCCGGCAGCGTCGCGCACCCCGAGGCTCACGCCCACGGCGAGTCCGACGTGCTGCTGCGCACCCAGACCTCGGGCGTGCAGATCCACACCATGGAGTCGCAAAAGCCGCCCATCTACATGATCTGCCCGGGCACCGTCTATCGTCCCGACACGGCCGACGCCTGCCACCTGCCGCAGTTCAACCAGATCGAGGGTCTGGTCGTCGATGAGGGCATCACCTTTGGCGACCTCAAGGGCACGCTCGACTACTTTGTTAAATGCATGTTTGGCGAGGACCGCAAGACGCGTTACCGCCCGCACTTCTTCCCCTTCACTGAGCCTTCCTGCGAGGTGGACGTGAGCTGCCACGTGTGCGGCGGCAAGGGCTGCAACTTCTGCAAGCACAGCGGCTGGATCGAGATCCTGGGCTGCGGCATGGTCGACCCCAACGTCCTGATCAACTGCGGCATCGACCCCGAGAAGTACACCGGCTTCGCCTTTGGCATTGGCGCCGAGCGCGTCGCGGCCCTGCGCTACGACCTGCCGGACCTCAGAACGCTCATGACAGGCGATATGCGCTTTTTGAACCAATTTTAGGCTTGCCCAGGCACCCCATCTTGGCGTTCAAACCGTCGCTCGCGTACCTTTAGTACGCGTCGCTCCTCTTTCACGCCAACCTGGGGCACCTGGACAACCCTAAGGCGAACGTCTTCATTTGATACCCCTCCCTATGCGGAGATTAAGAACTAGGAGAGCTATATGCGCGTTTCTTACGACTGGCTCAAGACCATGATCGATATTCCGGAGGATCCCAAGACCCTTTCGGACGAATATATCCGTACCGGCACCGAGGTCGAGGCGATCGACACCGTGGGCGAGTCCTTCGACCACGTGGTGACCGCTAAGGTGCTCACCAAGACCCCGCACCCCGATAGCGACCACATGTATGTGTGCTCGGTCGACGTGGGCGACAAGAACCTCGACCCCGACGGCAATCCCGCTCCGCTGCAGATCGTCTGCGGCGCGCAGAACTTTGAGGCCGGCGACCACATCGTCACGGCCATGATCGGCGCTGTCCTGCCCGGCGACGTCAAGATCAAGAAGAGCAAGCTTCGCGGCGTGGTGTCCATGGGCATGAACTGCTCCGCGCGCGAGCTCGGCCTGGGCGGCGACCACTCCGGCATCATGATCCTGCCCGAGGATACACCCTGCGGCATGCCGTTTGCCGAGTATGTGGGCTCGAGCGACACCGTGCTCGACTGCGAGATCACGCCCAACCGCCCCGACTGCCTGTCCATGATCGGCATGGCCCGCGAGACCGGCGCCATCTTCGACCGCGATTTCCACGTTGAGCTGCCCGCCATCAAGGCCGAGACCGGCCGCGCGACCGACGACGAGCTTTCCGTCGAGATTGCCGACGAGGGCCTGTGCGACCGCTACGTTGCCCGCATCGTGCGCAACGTCAAGGTCGGCCCGTCGCCCGACTGGATGGTCAAGCGCCTTAACGCCTTGGGCGTGCGCCCGCACAACAACATTGTCGACATCACCAACTATGTGATGATGCTCACCGGTCAGCCGCTGCACGCCTTTGACCTGGACACCTTTGCCGAGCGCGATGGCCACCGTCGTGTGGTGGTTCGCGCCGCCCAGCAGGACGAGAAGTTCACGACGCTCGACGGCGAGGAGCGCGTGCTCGACGCCGGCATGGGCCTCATCACCGACGGCGAGCGTCCCGTGGCGCTGGCCGGCGTTATGGGTGGCATGGATTCCGAGATTGAGGACGACACCGTCGACGTGATGGTCGAGAGCGCCTGCTTCAACGCCGGCCGCACCTCGCACACCAGCCGCGACCTTTCGCTGATTTCCGACGCCTCCATCCGCTTTGAGCGCCAGGTCGACGAGACCGGCTGCGTGGACGTCGCCAATGTGACGTGCGCGCTCATCGAGGAGATCGCCGGCGGCGAGGTTGCTCCCGGCTATGTCGACGTTTTCCCCGCGCCCAAGACCATCGACAGCATTAAGCTGCGCCTGGCCCGCGTACACGCCATCTGCGGTGCCGACATCGAGCCCGACTTTATCGAGCGTTCGCTCACCCGCCTGGGCTGCACCGTCGAGCGCGATGGCGAGGACTTTATGGTCACGCCGCCGAGCTTCCGTCCCGACCTGCCGCGCGAGATCGATCTGATCGAGGAGGTCCTGCGCCTGTGGGGCATGGGCCGCGTGACGGCGACCATCCCGGCTGCCAAGAACCACATCGGCGGTCTGACGCGCGAGCAGAAGCTGACCCGCAAGGTCGGCGAGATCCTGCGCGCCTGCGGCCTCAACGAGACCACGACCTTTGGCTTTGCCGCTCCGGGCGACCTGGAGAAGATTGGCATGTCCACCGAGGGCCGCGGCTGCCCCGTGGTGCTTATGAATCCGCTGGTGGCCGAGCAGACCGAGATGCGTCGTTCGCTGCTGCCGGGCCTGCTACAGTCCGTGGCCTACAACGAGGCGCACGGCACGCCCAACGTGCATCTGTACGAGGTCGGCAGCCTGTTCCACGGTCGCGAGAACGCCAGCCTGCCCAAGGAGACCAAGTCCGTGGCGGGCGTGCTCTCGGGCCAGTGGAGCGAGCAGTCCTGGAACATGAAGTACTGCAAGCTGCGCTTCTTCTTTGGCAAGGGCATTGTCGAGGAACTGCTCGCCCAGCTGCGCATCGAGAAGGTTCGCTTCCGTCCCGTCGAGGGCGAGGGCTATGCCTTCCTGCAGCCGGGTCGTGCTGCCGAGGTGCTCTCGGGCGGTACCGTGCTGGGCTGGGTTGGCGAGATTCACCCCGAGGCACGCGAGGCTATGGGCATTGACGAGGTCGTCGTTGCCTTTGAGCTCGACCTGGACAAGCTGATCAAGGGCGCCCGCAACCAGGAGAACTACCGTGAGTTCTCGCAGTACCCGGCCGTTGAGCACGACCTTGCTATCGTGGTCGACAACACTGTGACCTGCGAGGATCTTGAGCGTCGTATTACGAGTGCCGGCGGCAAGCTGCTCGAGGGCGTGCGCCTGTTCGATGTCTACCGCGATCCGGTCCGTATCGGCAAGGGCAAGAAATCCATGGCCTTTGCGCTTACGTATCGCTCCGACGACCACACGCTCACCAGCGAAGAGGTCGAAAAAGCGCACCAGAAGATCGTCACCAAGGTGTGCAAGGGCGTAAACGGCGAGGTCCGCGGCTAGGTCCTGCGCCGGGGTATGGGTTAGCGGTGGCTGCTGCCGAATCTTACGTGATCGCTATGCTCGGTATAAGGCACTGCTGAGCCTGCATATATGACACGCGCATTACATAACGGCGTGCTGCTTTGTCGGCAGTGCGCCGTTTTGCTATGATAGCCCGCGGCGTGTTACGAATCTGACATTACGTAACACTGACAAGGTGATTCAAGTGGCGTTGCAATTCCGTGCGCCGATAACCGGGAGGCGTACATGCACATTCCAGATAATTATCTGTCCCCGCAGACCGATGCCGTCATGGCAGTGGCGATGGTGCCCGTTTGGATCCACTGCATCAAGAAAGTGCGCGCCACGCTCGATCGCGAGCACATGGCTTTCCTGGGCATCTGCGCCGCGTTCTCCTTCCTGCTTATGATGTTCAATGTGCCGCTGCCCGGCGGCACCACAGGTCACGCCGTCGGCGGCGCGCTCATTGCACTGCTGCTAGGCCCCGAGGCCGCGGCTATCGCTGTCTCGGTTGCGCTGGCGCTGCAGGCGCTGCTGTTTGGCGACGGCGGCGTTCTGTCGTTTGGCGCTAACTGCTTTAACATGGCCTTTGTGCTGCCGTTTGTCGCTGCTATCGTGTTCCGTGCGCTCAACAGCCGCCTGCACGACAAGAGCTGGGGCACCTCGGTTTCTGCCGTCGTGAGCGGTTGGGTCGGCTTGTGCCTGGCGGCCCTGTGCGCGGCAATCGAGTTCGGTATTCAGCCGATGCTCTTTACCAACGCTTCGGGCGCGCCACTGTACTGCCCCTTCCCGCTGTCCGTGGCTATTCCGGCCATGTTGATCCCGCATATGCTGGTTGCCGGCGTGATCGAGGGCGTGGCGACGGCCGCCATCTACGGTTTCATTAAGAAGACGGCGCCGAGCGTTATCGTCGGGCCCGAGGCCGTCGATGGCCAGCTTACTGCCGAGGGCGCTGCTGCCAAGAAGACTTCCCTGGTCCCCACGCTCATCCTGGTCGCCGTGCTTGTCGCGGCCACGCCGCTGGGCCTGCTGGCCACGGGTGACGCATGGGGCGAGTGGGACGCCGAGGGCGCCGCGACCGCCGTTCAGGAGGCTGGTGACGACAGTCTGCAGGCTTCGGTCGGCCTTGATACCCCGACCTTTGCCGACGCTCTGCCTACGGGCGATTACCTGCAGGCCTATTCCGAGGAGCAGGGTCTTGGCTTTGCCGGTCAGGCTGCCATGTATATCCTGTCCGGCGTGATTGGCGTGGCGGTGCTCACCATCGCATTCCGTCTGATCTCGCTGACGGTTAAGGAAAGCGGTGCTCATGGCAATAGCCGAGCTGCCTAGCTGGCTTGCGACCGAGGAGCGATACGAGCCCGCGGGGGCTCGGCATCGTGTGATGCAAAAGAATGTCTTGCACCTGGCGAGCCTGCTTGAGCGGGTTCGCCTGGGCGGCGGCGCACACGAGGGCGGGTCGATGATCGACCGCGCCCTTTCTTGCGTTTCGGCTCCGGTGCGCCTGGTGGGGATGTTCGTCTGCGTTCTATGCGTGTGTCTGACGCAGAGCCCGCTGTACCTCATGTTGATGGCGGCTATCGCGCTGGTGCTCGTTGCCGTGCGCCCCGTACGCGGGCTGCGGGCAACCTTTGTGCCGGCGCTTGGCGCTGCGGGGCTCGCAGTGGTTCTGGCGCTGCCTGCCCTGCTGCTGGGCGTTTCCGCTACGGGCGCCATGCTCAAAATTGCGCTTAAGACGTTCATTAACGTGGCGCTCGTGCTGGGCGTTTCGTGGACGCTCACCTGGAGCCGCATGTCGGCGGCGCTCAAGACGCTACATTTGCCCGACGAGGTCATCTTTACGTTTGATATGGCGCTCAAGCACATCGAGGTGCTGGGTCGCACGGCGCACAATCTGTGCGAATCGGTCATGCTGCGCAGCGTTGGCCGTGCGCCTGAGGGATTTTCGCGTACCGATTCGATCGCGGGTATCATGGGCATGACCTTTATCAAGGCGATGGAATGCAGCCGCGCGATGGACGAGGCTATGCTTTGCCGCGGCTTTGCCGGTGCGTATCCGGCTCCTGCGCGGAGCGGCTTTGGCTGGCGCGATGCCGTTTACGCAGCCGTTGTGGTTCTACTCGCCGTGTTGTGCGCAGTGCTGTAGCGCGGGCGGTCGAGCCGTCGATGTGGATAGGGAAGGGCGACGTTTTGGCAAACGATACGAATGGCGCGATGGGCGTGAGCGGTGCTGCTGGCGCCGAGACCACGCCGCTCATTGAGCTGCGCGACGTGGTGTTTTCATATACGGGTCATACGGTTGTCGATGGCGTTTCGCTGCAGGTCGATCGTGGTGAACTCGTTGCCCTGCTCGGTCCCAACGGTTGTGGCAAGACGACGATCATGCGCCTTATCAACGGCCTTGAGCTCGCGGATGCCGGCGCATACCTGTTTGACGGACGCGTGGTCGATGCGGCGTATCTGAAGGATTCTGCTGCTGCTCAGAAGTTCCACCAGCGCGTGGGCTTCGTATTCCAAAACGCCGACGCCCAGCTGTTCTGCGCTACGGTGGGCGAGGAAGTTGCTTTTGGTCCCGCGCAGATGGGGCTGCCGGCAGACGAGCTCGAGCGCCGCGTGCGCGATGCCATGGGGCTGTTTCAGGTTGCCGACCTTGCCGACGCCTCTCCCTATCAGCTCTCGGGCGGGCAAAAGAAGCGCGTTGCGCTGGCTGCGGTGGTGTCGATGAACCCGGATATCTTGGTCCTCGACGAGCCTACCAATGGACTCGACGAGGATTCATGCGACATCGTGGTCAACTTCTTGCTGGCCTACGTCGCGGCGGGTAAGACGGTCTTGATGAGCACACATCACCAGGATTTGGTGCGACGCCTGGGTGCCCGTGCAATCTATATCGATCGATATCACCATGTGGTCGAGGCACCTTCGCCGTCGTATGGAACCGAAAGCGGTGCTACGGACTAGTTGCTGCGTAGAGCGTGCGTAGCCGCCCGCGCGGCTTTGCCGTGATGGTATAGTTATCCAGGTTTTTTATGGGGGTGGCTATGCCAAGTTGGAACATTCATATCGCTCAGACGGAGCGTTTGCTGGAGCGCACCGGTGCGCTTGCCAATAGCGTGCACGACCGCAATGCCTTTTTGTTTGGCTGCGTGGTTCCGGATATCTTCGTGGGCTATATGGTCCCTGGCATCGCCGATCCCATCCCGTACCGCATTACGCACTTTGCCAAGCCTGAGCCCATCCCAAAGCCTCGTGAGCATGAGTTCTGGGATACCTATGTGGCACCGTTGCTTAAAAGTTCGCCCATCGGTGCGCCAGCCGCGGCGACCTCGATTATCGAGGAACGCGAGCGACTGAACCGCGTGCACTATCCCCAGCGCTACAAGGATGCCGAGCCGGTTGCCGGTCCCGGCGCCTGTGAGTTCTCGCTTGCGTCCGAAGATGTGGCACAGTCGTTGCTCGATTTGACACTTGGTGTCTGGTCGCATCTGGTGGCCGATACCGTATGGAATACGCGCGTGAATCAGTACCTGGAGGCGCACGGCGGCAAGCCGTGCGAGGAGTTCCGCATTAAAAAGCAGGGCGATTTTGACTGGTTTGGCAAGACGCTGGGCATCGTTTCCATCCCGCGTGCGACCGATCGCCTGTATATCGCTGCGACGCGTTTTGGGCAGTATTCCATCCATAAGGAGTATGTGCTCAAGACCATCGGCGTTATGCACGAGATCGTGCGCGAAAACCCCGGCGAGTCCGACCATCCGCCATACCGCCTGCTGACCGAGAAATTCTTCGACGCAACGTTTACCGAGGTCATCGAGCTGACCGAGGCGGGCTTTGCGGCTCGCGTTGCCGCTTCTGACGTCCCCGCAGTCCCCCTGATCGCTAGCTGCTAGCCGGCCGGCTTGACGGTGAACAGTTCATCCCAATTGACCAACGGCTCCCGTCGCAGGGCGTCTTCGGTGGTGCGCTCGGCATCGGAGAGGCTTGCGGCTGAACGCAAATCGATGAGTCGGCATATGAAGTAGGTCCTAAAAAAGGGCCCGGAAGGCAAAGCCTTCCGGGCCCTTTGCAATGCAAGTGTGCTTGCAAGTGCGATTTAGCGCACCTGAGCGACGTAAGCGACGTTGGTCGAGGAGACCTTGTCCTCGAGCTGGACGCTCATGCGGGGATCGCCGGCGGTGGCGACGGTCAGGTCGCCGGCCTCGACGTAGCCGAGCTCCTTAGCGGTCTCGATCGCCTTGACGATCGTGCCGTTGACGGTGCCCTGGGTAATCTCGGCCTGGTGCGGGATAACGCCCCAGTACATGATCATCTGCTGGACGGCCCACTCGTGGCGGGAGAACGCGCAGATCGGCATGTTGGGACGGAAGTGCGAGATCAGGCGAGCGGTACGACCGGTGGTCGTCGGCACGGTGATGCACTTGGCGCCAACGGTGGTGGCCATGTTCACAGCGGACATACCCACAACGTTGTTGACGACGCGGGTACCGTGAGCATCGGCCGGAACCTCGAGCGGAGCGTGGGCCGGGAGGTACTTCTCGGCCTCGAGAGCGATGCTGGCCTGCATCTTGACGGCCTCGACCGGGTACTTACCGGCAGCGGACTCGCCGGAAAGCATAACGGCGTCGGTGCCGTCGTAGATGGCGTTAGCAACGTCGGCAACCTCGGCGCGCGTCGGGCGCGGGTTCTGCTGCATGGAGTCGAGCATCTGCGTAGCGGTGATAACGGGCTTGTAGGCCGCGTTGCACTTGGCGATGATCTCCTTCTGGATGTGGGGAACGAGCTCGGGCTTGATCTCGATGCCCAGGTCGCCACGGGCGACCATGATGCCGTCGGAAGCCTCGAGGATCTCGTCGAAGTTCTCGACGCCCAGGGCGCACTCGATCTTCGGGAAGATCGTCACGTGCTCGCCACCGTTCTCACGGCAAAGCTCGCGGATGCCGCGGACGGACTCGCCGTCACGGATGAAGGAAGCGGCGATGTAGTCGATGTTCTCGGTCAGGCCAAAGAGGATATCCTGACGATCGCGCTCGGTGATGGCGGGCAGCGAGATGTTGACGTTGGGCATGTTGACGCCCTTGCGCTCGCCAATCAGGCCGTCGTTCTTGACGACGCAGGTCATGTCCTGGCCGTCGACGGACTCGACCTCGAGGGCAACCAGGCCGTCATCGATCAGGATGAGGGAGCCCTTCTCGACCTCGGAGGGCAGAGCCAGGTAGTCGAGGGAGATGTGCTCAGCGGTGCCGTGGAAATCCTCGGACGTGGGCTGAGCGGTGACGACGATCTTGTCGCCGGTCTTGACGGCAACCTTCTTGCCATCGACCAAAAGGCCGGTGCGGACCTCGGGGCCCTTGGTGTCGAGCAGGATGCCGACGGGCATGCCGAGCTCCTTGGAAATACGGCGGACGCGCTCGATGCGACCGTGGTGCTCGTCGTAGGAGCCGTGCGAGAAGTTAAAACGGGCGACGTTCATGCCCGCCTTGATCATCTCGCGGATGGTCTCGTCGCTATCGCAGGCGGGACCCATGGTGCATACAATCTTGGTGCGCTTGTACATTCAGACCTCCATCTGACATCGTCTTGCGCTGATAGATAAACCATAAGAAATAAAACTGAGATGATTATAACGAAATGCCGACCGAATACCCCAAAAAATCGACCGTATGCCGAATTAGAAGTTCATTTTTTGCGGAAAAACGGTATATGCAAAAACTTTACCAACCGTTCTAACCGCTGCTATCTGGGCGATATTTTAGTTCGATGATGCGCCGAAGAAAAAACGTTTTATCAATCTTGAGCATCACACTGTCTGCACCGTTGCGCCTGTGCCGTGTTTCCAGATGGAATGTTTTGGCTAGACCCGCCGCTTTGGGGTACCATAGCTCCACTATCAACTGCCGCTCAGCACGGCAGCCTTGATGAGCCCTTGCCCTTCTCCTGGGAATTATGATCGGGCATCAATCTGCTGAGTGGCCCGAATCCCAGGAGGGGACTCTATATGCAAAAGGAATACCTGTCCGCCGCGGCGGAGGTACTCAGCGACCAGGGTGTCGATGAGAACCTCGGCCTGAGCAACGACGAGGCGTCGTCGCGCCTCGCCAAGACAGGCCCTAACAAGCTTGAGGAAGCCGAGAAGACGCCGCTGTGGAAGCGCTTCTTTGAGCAGATGGCCGACCCTATGGTCATCATGCTGATCGTTGCCGCCGTCATCAGCGCACTCACGGGCATGGTCAAGGGCGAGGCGGACTTTGCCGATGTCGCCATCATCATGTTCGTCGTTATCGTCAACTCGGTGCTGGGCGTGGTCCAGGAAGCCAAGAGCGAGGAGGCCCTCGAGGCCCTGCAGGAGATGAGCGCGGCGCAGTCCAAGGTGCTGCGCGACGGCAAGCTCGTGCATCTGCCGAGCGCCGAGCTCGTGCCCGGCGACGTCCTCATGCTCGAGGCGGGCGACTCCGTCCCGGCCGACTGCCGCGTCCTCGAGAGCGCCACGATGAAAATCGAGGAGGCCGCCCTTACCGGCGAGTCCGTGCCCGTCGAGAAGCATGCCAACGTCATTGAGCTCGCCGCCGGCACCGACGACGTGCCGCTCGGCGACCGCAAGAACATGTGCTACATGGGTGCCACCGTGGTATACGGCCGCGGCCGCGCCGTCGTGGTCGGCACCGGCATGAACACCGAGATGGGTAAGATCGCCGGCGCCCTGGCCGAGGCCAAGGAAGAGCTCACGCCGCTGCAGGTGAAGCTTGCCGAGCTCAGCCGCATCCTCACCATCATGGTTATCGTCATCTGCGTCGTTATCTTTGGCGTCGACATCATCCGTCACGGCGTGGGCAACGTCCTTACCGACCCGACAGCGCTGCTCGATACCTTTATGGTTGCCGTCTCGCTCGCCGTCGCTGCCATCCCCGAGGGCCTGGTCGCCGTCGTGACCATCGTGCTGTCGCTTGGCGTGACCAAGATGGCCAAGCGCCAGGCAATCATCCGCAAGCTCTCTGCCGTCGAGACTCTCGGCTGCACGCAGACCATCTGCTCCGACAAGACCGGTACCCTTACCCAAAACAAGATGACCGTCGTCAAGCACGAGCTCGCTGCGCCTAAGGAGAAGTTCCTGGCCGGCATGGCACTGTGTTCCGATGCCCAGTGGGACGAGGATCTGGGCGAGGCCGTGGGCGAGCCGACTGAGTGCGCGCTCGTCAACGATGCCGGCAAGGCGGGCCTCACTGGCCTGACTGCCGAGCATCCGCGCGTGGGCGAGGCCCCGTTTGACTCGGGCCGCAAGATGATGTCCGTGGTCGTCGAGACCCTGGACGGCGAGTACGAGCAGTACACCAAGGGCGCGCCCGACGTGGTGATCGGCCTGTGCACCCATATCTACGACGGCGACAAGGTCGTCCCCCTGACCGAGGAACGTCGTGCCGAGCTCGTGACCGCCAACAAGGCCATGGCCGACGAGGCCCTGCGCGTGCTGGCGCTGGCAAGCCGCACCTACACCGAGGTCCCGAGCGACTGCAGCCCCGCCGCGCTCGAGCATGACCTGGTCTTCTGTGGCCTGTCCGGCATGATTGACCCGGTCCGCCCCGAGGTTGCCGACGCCATCCGCGAGGCGCACGACGCCGGTATCCGCACCGTCATGATTACGGGCGACCATATCGACACCGCCGTGGCCATTGCCAAGCAGCTGGGCATCGTCACCGATCGCAGCCAGGCCATCACCGGTGCCGACCTCGATCGCATGAGCGAAGAGGAGCTCGACGCGCACATCGAGGACTACGGCGTGTACGCCCGCGTTCAGCCCGAGCACAAGACCCGCATCGTCGAGGCTTGGAAGTCGCGCGACCAGATCGTGGCCATGACGGGCGATGGCGTCAACGACGCCCCGTCCATCAAGCGCGCCGACATCGGCGTTGGCATGGGCATCACCGGTACCGACGTCACCAAGAACGTCGCCGACATGGTGCTTGCCGACGACAACTTCGCCACCATCATCGGTGCCTGCGAAGAGGGCCGTCGCATCTACGACAACATCCGCAAGGTCATCCAGTTCCTGCTTTCGGCAAACCTTGCCGAGGTCTTCTCGGTGTTTATCGCCACGCTCATCGGCTTTACCATCTTCCAGCCGGTGCAGCTGCTGTGGGTGAACCTGGTTACCGACTGTTTCCCCGCGCTCGCGCTGGGCATGGAGGATGCCGAGGGCGACATCATGAAGCGCAAGCCGCGCAACGCCAAGGACGGCGTCTTTGCCGGCAATATGGGCCTGGACTGCGTGGTCCAGGGCCTGATCATCACCGCGCTGGTGCTGGCGAGCTTCTTTGTGGGCGTGTACTTTGACATGGGCTACATCCACATCTCCGATATGATCGCCGGCAATGCCGACGAGGAAGGCGTGATGATGGCGTTCATCACGCTCAACATGGTTGAGATTTTCCACTGCTTCAATATGCGCAGCCGTCGTGCGTCGCTGTTCGCCATGAAGAAGCAGAACAAGTGGCTGTGGGCTTCCGCCGCGCTGGCACTGGTGCTGACGGTGATCGTAACCGTGCAGCCGACGCTTGCCGAGATGTTCTTTGGCCCTGTGACGCTTGAGCTCAAGGGCGTTCTTGCCGCGCTGGGCCTGGCCTTCCTGATCATTCCGCTGATGGAGATCTACAAGGCGATCATGCGCGCGGTCGAAAAAGAGTAACGTTCCTGTCCGGGCCCGACCGCCTGCGGGGTTTCCACGGGCACGTCCTCGCCGCTTTGCGGCTGCGGGATGTGCCCTTAGGAAACCCCTCCCGGTGGGCGGGCCCTGCGGTATCCTTGCTGGCTTTTCTCCCGTGCGGATGAAAAGGGCTGAGGGAAAGTATGTGAGCTGGTTGGGCTTTGCCCGGCCAGCTCTTTTTGATTTAAAATACCTGCTCAGTTGTGATTTGTGGTGCTGGGAGGCGCTTGTGGGCAAGGCTAAGGCGAAGGCGAAGAAAAAGACGACGGGGGCGCGGGCTAAGCGCGATCGTCGTCGGAAGCTTGCGACCGAAGCCCCCGCGTCTGCCGAGGAACTGCTGGCAAGCGTGCCGGGACTCGACGCGCTGCAGGATGTTCCGGCGTTCGATGACCTGCCGGTCGATGCGGCTCAGCAGGCTGCATTTGATGACTTTTGCGCGCAGGCCGAGGAGCCCGAGCAGATGCGGCTGGGTGCCGTGGTGCGCTTGGATCGCGGGTTTCCGCTGGTGGCGACTGCCGACGACACCTTCCGCGCCGAGCATGCCGTGGGGTTTGCCAAGTCGCGCGGCGAGGACGAGGTCCTGCTGCCTGCCGTGGGCGACCGTGTGGCGGTGCGCCGCGCTCCCGGGCACGATATGGGCGTGATTGAGTGCGTGCTGCCGCGCCGTACGAGCTTTGAGCGTTGGCGCGGCCGTGCCCGCGGAGAGCGCCAGGTGCTCTGCTCCAACGTGGATAGCGTGCTAATCGTGCAGGCGCTCGGTGCCGGTGAGGTGCTGCTCGACCGCGTGGCGCGCTCGCTGGTGTTGGCGCTCGACTGCGATGCCGAGCCGGTGGTGGTGCTTACCAAAGCTGACCGCTGCGATGCCGAGGAGCTCGAGCGCGATTTGGACCGCGTGCGCCGCCTGGTGGGTCCGGACGTGCGCGTGATCGTGACGTCCTCTGCCGAGGGCCGCGGCCTGGACGAGGTCCGTGCCTGCGTGCCTGCCGGGAGCTGCGCCATGATTCTGGGCGAGTCGGGTGCCGGCAAGTCGACGCTGCTCAATGCACTGCTGGGCCACGATACGTTGGCGACCGGCGGTGTGCGTGAGCGCGATGACCAGGGTCGCCACACCACGGTCGCGCGCGTGATGGTGACGCTGCCGGGCGACGCCGGCGTGATCGCCGATGCTCCGGGCCTGCGCAGCCTACCACTCGTGGGTCACGAGCGAGGTCTGGCGCGCGCTTTCCCCGAGATTGTCGAGGCATCGCGCGCGTGCCGGTTTGGCGATTGTACGCATACCCATGAGCCGGGTTGCGCCGTTCGCGAGGCCGAGGACGCCGGGCAGATCGACAGCCTGCGTCTGGAAACGTTCCAAAACCTGGCGTCATCCATGCGCGTGAGCGCTCAAATGCTCGATCCCGATGTCCATCTGTAATTGATTTTTCCTATGACAGCCGTCTCCCAACTGTTCGGGAGACGGCTTTTTTGCTGCGGAAAAGCCTCGAAACATGCAGTTTGCTGACGTGCTGACCAAAACCTTGCCACGAGCTTGACGGGCTGGTCAGCTTTTGGTCAGCGATTGGTTTGACATCGAAAACCAAGATCGCGATTGCGCCGCTTTGCACTCTGACCACCCAGACAATGGTGGTACGGGCATTCGCCCGGCGCTGCCATGAGAGGAGCGGCCGTGAACAAGAGCAAGCGCATCGCCATCAGTCTGGTCGCGGGCGTGCTCGCTGCTCTGCTCTGCATGGTTTACGGCTCGTCGATCCGCTCGCAAGCCGAACGGGTCCAGGCTGAGACCTTGGCCAAGTACGGTGGCGATCGCGTCGAGGTGTGCGTCGCGGCGCGCGATATCGATGTGGGCGAGACCCTCGATGAGACCAATGTCATAACCCAGGAATGGCTGACAAGTCTGCTGCCGCGTGACGCGGCGACCGAGCTGCGCCAGGTGCGCGGCGACGTGACGACTTCGCGTATTCCCAAAAACGCCGTGATCTGCAATGTCTACACCAAGGCCGAGAGCCACAAGCTCGAGGTGCCTAAGGGCAAGGTCGCCGTTTCGGTGGCGGTCGATGCCGAGCACTCGGTCGGCGGCGCCACGGGCGTGGGCAGCTACGTGGATGTGTATGTGCAAAAAGACGGCGTAACCGATCGGCTGTGCGGCGCGTACGTGATCGATACTAGTGAGGATTCCGGTGCCACGCGCGAGGGCAAGATCGAATGGGTGACGCTGGCGGCTGACCCCGAAGACGTCAAGGAACTGCTGGGGGCATCGGGCAAGGGAACGGTCAGCTTGACGATTCCCGCCACGGCGCGCGGCAAAAAGAGCGGAGGCGACGAGTGATGAAGGCGATCTGGCTTGCGTGCTGCGCGTGCGGCGATTACGGGCTGTTGCAGCGGGAAGTCGAGGGCCGTGATGCGGGTGCACAGGTGCTTCGCGTGGGTGACCTGGACGGGCTGATTTCCATGGCGCGGGCGTTTCCGTCGCGCCGCGGGGCCGCCATCATCGCGGCGTCTCTGTTTGATACCGAAGATGTGCGCAAGACTGTTGCGCGCCTGACGGCCGAAGGCCGCGTGAGTCGCGTGGTCGTGTTGATAGAAGCGCTCGATCCGTCGGATATCGAGGGGCTGTTTCGCGCGGGGGCGACCGAGGTCATCGCTGCGCACAGTATATGCGGCAGCGGGCGCGCGGGCGAGGGAGCGGTTGATTCCGATCGGCGCATGACGATTGAGCCCGATGCTTTTGTTGATAGGGAACCCGGGGCGCCTCGCGCTACAAGAGGCCCGCGTGTTGATGATTATGGAAAAGCGGAAGCCGAGCATGGTCGGCGCCCCCGGAACCCCCTTGTATACGATGACGCTGGAGGGCCGGCGCAGCATGCCGGCGACTCCCCGGCTGTAGATATGGGATACGTGCACGGCGTGAATCTGGCGGATGAACTCGACGAAGTTGAGGGCTTTGCCAGGTGCGGCGAGTTGTCGCTGACGCAGCATGAGCAGATTGCTCAGAACGAGCCTGCCTCGCAGACCGAACAAGCTGTCATGCCGGCTTGGACGCAGCGTGTGGTTGCGGCGGGGGAGACGGGGACGCTGTCACCGACGCCCGCTCCGCCGCCTCCGATGCCGCCGGCAGACGCTGCCGCTCCGCAGCATCGAGCTCCGGTTATCTGCGCCATTTCGGGTTCGGGCGGTTGCGGCAAGTCGACGATCGTTGCCACCATGGCACACACATCGTCGCTGTTGGGCTTGCGTGCCGCTGTGCTCGACCTGGACCTGATGTTTGGAAACCTTTACGACTTGTTGGGCGTCGATGCTCCGCGCGATATGGCGGCACTTATCGAGCCGTCGGCGGCGGGCGCGCTCATCGAGCCGGATATCGTAGCCGCATCGATGCGCGTGGCGCCGGGCGTTACGCTCTGGGGTCCCGTCGCGGCGCCCGAGCAAGCCGAGCTCATGGCGCGTCCGGTGGAGTTACTGCTTGATGTCCTGCGTCGCGAATCCGACGTGGTCTTTATCGATACCTCGGTCTTTTGGGGCGACGCCGTGGCGGCTGCGGTGGCGGCGAGCGACCGTTGCCTGGTCGTTGGCGATGCGGCGGTGTCGTCCGCGACATCGGCGTCGCGCGTCATTGAACTGGCAAGTCGAGTAGGTGTGCCGCGCACGCGCATGAGCGCCGTGTTCAACCGGTTCGGTGCGCGCGGGGCAGACGAGGACGTCGCCATGCGCTTTGAGATTGCCTGTGCGTTGAGCTCCAAGATTCGTATCGCCGATGGCGGGCAGGATCTCGCCGCGCTCATGGCGTTTGGGCGCGCTGACGAGGCAGTGGGGCAGAACAGCGCTTTTGCGACCAGCGTGCGCGAGGCCACGCGCGAGATGCTCGTGGAACTGGGGTGCGCCGTCGGCCCTTGGAGCGATATGGTCGCCGACCGTGCAACGCGCACCGAACGCCCGCGTATCCGCCTTCCCTGGTCGCGCGAGGGTGATCAGCGATGAGCCTGCAAACGAGGATTAAGGCTGCCGGCGCTGCAGCGGCGGCAGCGCCTGTAGATGCGGGGCGTCGCCGCGCGGTGAAACGACGCACTAAGCGCGCCGTGATGGACCGCATGGGTTACGACGAAGTGGCGCGTATCAGTGCCTATATCGACCCGGTACTTGCCCGCTCGGAATTGCGTCCCGCGGTGGAGGCGGCGCTCAATGTTGAGGAGCCGACCGATCTCGCGACGCCCGAGCGCGAGACCATCATCGATGAAATCCTAGATGACGTGGTGGGCCTGGGGCCGTTGCAGCCGCTCATCGAGGACGACACCGTTACCGAGATCATGATTAATGGCTGCCGCTCGGTTTTCTTTGAACGCGGCGGCGTCTTGCACCCCATCGAGCATGCGTTTGAGGATGATGAGCAGATCCGTGTGCTTATCGACCGCATCATCTCGCCACTTGGCCGCCGTATCGACGAGCGCAGCCCCATCGTCAACGCCCGCCTCAAAACGGGCTATCGCGTCAACGCGGTGATTCCGCCTGTGGCGATTGACGGACCGATTCTCACCATCCGAAAGTTCTCGGACCGCATCTGCTCGCTGGACGAGCTTGTGGGGCTGGGGTCACTGCCGCTTTGGTATGCGCAGCTGCTGTCGTGCGCGGTGTCGCTGCGACAGGACCTGGCGGTTGCGGGAGGCACGGGATCTGGTAAGACCACCCTGCTCAACGCGTTGTCATGCGAGATTTCCACCGGCGAGCGCATCGTGACGATCGAGGACTCTGCCGAGCTCAAGTTTGCGCATCATCCGCACGTGGTGCGCCTAGAGGCGCGCGAGGCTTCGATTGAGGGCGAGGGCGCGGTGACGATCCGCGACCTGGTGACCAATGCCCTGCGCATGCGCCCCGACCGCATCGTGGTGGGCGAGGTGCGCGGTGCCGAGTGCTGCGACATGTTGCAGGCCATGAACACGGGCCACGACGGATCGCTCACCACACTTCATGCGGGCTCAGAACAGGAGACCGTGGTGCGTCTGACGTTGCTTGCACGTTATGGCATCGATCTGCCGAGCGAGCTCATCGAGGAGCAGATTGCCATGGCGCTCGACGGCATCGTGATGTCCGAGCGCCACGCCGATGGCAGGCGTTTCGTGTCCTCCTATTCGGGGGTGCGACGTGGCGCGTCGGGCGGCGTTGAGCTTGAGCGCTACGTGACGTTCGATGCCGCCGAGCGCACCTGGACGCTTGACCGCGAGCCGCCGTTTATTGCAGAAGGCCTGCGGTCGGGGACGCTCACACAAGAGGAGGTGGACGAATGGAGGTCGCTGTGCCCCTCGTCGTAGGGGGTTTGGCAGGGTTTTCTGTTGCGACGGCGTGCGGGGTGGAACCTCGTGTGCCTCAGGTACCGCCGGCGGAGCTGGCGCGTCAGGTGCTCGAGACGGTGGCAGAGAAGCTGCCGCGTGAGCTGGTGGAAAACGACATGCTGAAAAAGATCGCCCGTTCGTGGGCATCGCTGGCTCCGGCGCATCGCCTTGGCCTCGCGATCGAAGATGCTTCGGGGCGTTTGGCGTTTCTGCTGCTATCGAGCGGTGTCTGCTGCGTTTTACTGACGATGGTGTCGTTATCGCCCCTCGGGTTTGCCTTGGGACTTGTTGCTCCGATTGCCGTTGGCGCCGCTCGGGATGGCTTTGAGAGCCGGCGCGAGCAACACGATGCAGAAGAGGCCATGCCCGAGGCGTTTACCGCACTTTCCATGTCGCTTGCCTCGGGACATTCGCTGGCCCAGGGCATGCGCTTTGTGGGCGCTCATGCGCAAGAGCCGGTACATACCGAGTTTTTGCGGGTGGCGGCGGCGATCGATTGCGGCATCTCGGCGACCGATGCGCTCGATGACTTGCTCGCGCGCATCGACGCCCCCGGTCTTTCGCTTGTGACCTTGGCGCTTAAGGTGTCTCAGCGCACCGGTGCTCCGCTTGCCGACTTACTGTCCGAGGCGTCGAGCATGGTGGGGGAGCGCATTGAGCTCAAGCGCCGCCTGGATGTTAAGACGTCGCAGGCTCGCATGTCGGCGCATATGGTCGCGGCGATGCCGGCGGGCATGTGCGCGGTGTTGGCGCTGCTTTCGGCAGATTTTCGTCGCGGTCTTGCGATGCCTGCCGGCGCGGGCGCTGTGGTGCTGGGTCTTGCCCTCAACGCCGTTGCCCTGGTGGTTATCCGGCGCATTATGCGGGTGGAGCTATGAGCGCCCCGGTTGCAGTTGCGGCTTGCCTATGCGCCCTGAGTGTATTTGTCGCGACGGGTTTGGATCGGGCGGATGCACGCAAGATCGCAGGGGCCTGCAAGCGCGAGGCGGTGCTGGTCGCTGCCGCGGGTCGCTTGGTGGTCGATGCTCTGACCGCGCGAGTGAAGGGCGCGGTTGGAGCGGGCAGCCCGGCGCGAGTGTCGCTCGGCGAAGTGTCCGAGATGATCGATGTTGTGCGCTTGGGTCTTTCGGCCGGTCTTTCGTTTGATGCGGCGCTTGAGATTTTCTGTGCCAACCGCCGGTCAGTGCTGGCTCTTCGACTTGAGCGGGCCTGCATGGCGTGGCAGGTGGGCGTGGGCACGCGTGAGGACGAGTTGTTGGCCGCCGCGCGCGACCTGGACGTGCGAGCGCTCGAGACCTTTGCCATCACGGTGGGGCAGGCGCTCGCCCTGGGTGCCCCACTTGCCGAGACGCTGGCCGCTCAAAGTCGCGAGATCCGTGCGGCTCATCGCGCCGCGGTCGAGCGTGAGATCGAGCGTGCGCCCGTCAAGCTGCTGATTCCCACCGGCACGCTCATCTTGCCGGCGTTGCTTCTGTCCATATTGGGCCCGCTGCTGGGAGCAGGCGGGATGATGTAGGGAGGAATACATGAACACGATGGTCGAAGTTGCTGACAAGGCTTGGAACTGGGCTTTTTGCCGGGCGATCCGCGCTCGCCAGCATGCCAAGGAGCTGTTGCGGGAGGAGAGCGCGCAGGGTACCACCGAGTACGCCATTTTGGTGGGCGTGCTCGTGGTGATCGCGATTATTGCCATCGTTGCATTTAAAGGCAAGGTCCAAGATCTATGGAACGCTATCAGCGAGGGCATCAACAGCCTGTAGAGGGCGAGCGTCCCATCGGGGTGCTGCTGGTGTTTGCTTGCCTGACCGTGGCGATAGCGGCGGTGCTTTGGGGGCTTAACGCCGCGCGGCAGCAGCGTCCTGGGGCCGCCTTCGATTCGGGCTCAGATTCGGCGGTGGCGTCTCAAAAAGATGAGATGCGAGATGCGGACGATTCGGATGTCGCTGTCACAGCGCAAACCTTTCTGCGGACGCTCGACAAGCGGTCTGGCACTGCGACGGATTCGCCTGAGGACAACGCGATTGCGGTCCGGCTTGCATGGTCCGAGGACCGACCGATGACCGAGGCAGCGGCGGATATGTTACGCGCCTACCGCGAGGTGCCAACGGCCCAGCTCGCCCTGAGCGGCTATCTCGATATTAAGGGCAACGTATGGGGCGCCATCGTGCGCGATGGGCGCGGCTGGGTCGATATGGTGACGGTTGCCGCGGATGCTGGCGATGCTTCGTGTCGTCTGCGCGCCGTGCGTCTGGTCCCGCAAACAATAAGCTCAAAGGAGGGATCGTGAAATGCATGGCGTTCTGCGTGAAGAGGTTGCCCAAGCGACTGTGGAATACGCCATCGTCACGGTGGCGCTGTTATCGATCGTGCTGGCGATTGTGGGACTTTGGCGTGCTGGCACCGATGGACGCTTGGCGGCGCTGGTTGAGCGGGCGGCATCCCATGGCGTTGCCTCGACGTCGGTTATCGACGCCGCTGCGGGCGCTAAGGACATCGCGTTGTATTGATATCGCGCGCGAGGACCGGGCGCAGTCTACGGTCGAGGCCGCTTTTTTGCTGCCGACGTTTCTGACGCTCATCCTTCTCGCACTGCAACCGGTGTGCCTGCTTTATACGCGCGCGGTCATGGAGTCTGCCGCCGCCGAGACCGCGCGGCTCATGACCACGACGACGGCGGAGGACGACGATCTTAAGGAGTTCACCCGCCGCCGGCTTGCCGCAGTGCCCAACGTTTCGATTTTTCATGCCGGCGGGCCGTTGTCGTGGGATATCGAGCTTGGCCGGGCCGATGCGGGTGGCGTCTCGTCCGTGTCCGTTTCCGGCGAGGTCAAGCCGTTGCCTGTGATCGGTGCGTTTGCGCAGGCTATGGGTGGTACCGCCGAGGGCGGCTACGTTGAGCTCAAGGTCGATGTCTCGTATCAATCACGTCCCGAATGGCTGGAGGGAGATTATGATTCGTGGATTGCTGCATGGGATTAAGCGTTTCTGGTCTAGATGCGTTTTGACGCGCCGTCCGAGCTGCCATCGCAAGCGAGGCGGCTTTATGGGCCGCGCCGGTATCGACCTGTTTATCGAAGACGGCGCCTATACCACGCTTTCTTCTGCCGTGGTCATCCTAGTGGTGCTCACGTTGTTGTTTTCGTCGACCGCGGCGATATGGAGCATGTCGCGTGCCGGTGATACTCAGGTGGCGGCCGATAGCGGCGCGCTGGCGGGTGCCAACGTAGTGTCGTCCTATCACACGGCTGCCACGGTGGTTGATGCGAGCATCTTGAGTTTGGGCCTGGCGGGGTTTGCCACGATCGGGACGGGCCTGGTCGCCATCCTCATCCCGGGTGCCGAACCAGTTGCCGGCAATATGGTCGACACCGGGATTGAGATCATTAAAACGCGCAACAAGTTTGCCAAAAGCGCATCGGAAGGCTTACAGAAAATCGAGACGGCTCTGCCGTATCTGATCGCCGCGCGTGCCACGCGGGCGGTGTCGGCGCAGGATACCGATAGTGTGACCTATACCGGTACGGCGCTTGCCGTGCCCAGGACATCCGAGTCGGACTTCGCTGCGCTCGAGGGGTCCGAGATCTCGACCGATGCCATCGAGAGCACCTCAAAAGACCTTGACTATGCTGCCAAGGAACTGAAGAAAGCGTCCGAGAAAACGTCAAAGGCCAAGGAACGCGCCTGGCTTGCCGACTGCGGTGGATCGGACAGAGGCGCAGTCGGAAGCTGTTCGTGCATGTGGGAACGCGCGAAGAGCTTGGCGAAGCTTTCGGATATTGAGAATCCGCACTATGCCTCGAGTGTCACATGGGAGCCGCAAGTGGCGCTCGATCGCGCGAAGGCCTATTACCGCTTGCGCCTTGCAAACGAGGCACCTCAGGGCTCAAGCGTCGAGACGAAGGCGGAGTCGGCGGCGCGCAAGGCGTTTTACACCTATGCGAGTACAGAGGTCAATCGTGCATATGTAACCGAGGACGGAGATGCAGTCACTTTCCATATCCCGCTGTTGCCGCGCAACGCTGACGAGGTGCGAGCGACGGAACTCTATACCGATGCGGCCTGGCCAACCAGTGCCATCGATGGCAAGACGTATCTGCATTACGGAACGAGTTGCCCCAACTATAAGAAAGGGTCGCCAGGCGGGTTAGCCTCGGTTGCTGATTATGACGGGCAGGACAGATGCAACAGATGCCATTTTGGCGTTTCGTCGCTCGGTGCCGTTGCAGCGCCTTCGACTTCTATCGAAAACGGCTTCGAGTACCACTTCGATAAGTTCAAAGAGGCCCTGGAAGACTACGTCGAATGCCGCAACAAAGAACTCGAACTTGAGCGTCAGACCGAGAATGAGGCCGACCGTGCGGGCAATGCGTTTGACCAGGCCATTAAAGCGTTTTCGGGCGAGCGCCCGCGTATCGCTCCGCCCGGTCGCAACGGCGTGGTCGCCTTTGCAGTTTCGGGTGACATTACCAGCCCCGATCAACTTAACTCCTCGTTTAACACGGCAGTCAGGCTTGGCGATCGCGGTGCTATCTCTGCTGCGGTGTTGGCACCCGATGACGCGACGGCGCAAAACAACGTGCTTTCGCGATTTTTCTCGACATTGAAGGAACGCTCGGGCGGCGTTGCCGGCGTGCTCGACGGCGTCATGGATGTTTGGGGACGGCTGCTCGTAGGATACGGTGATATCCAAGGTTCGGCCGACGAACTTATGGACGAGATGATTAAAGGCCTAGGAGGGGGCAGCGGCGCGTTGGGCTCCATCGCATCGTGGCTCGGCGATACCGTTTCGGCGTCCGTGGCGGCGTTGGGTCTGGAACCGTGCGACTTGCGCCTGCGAAAGCCAGTGCTGACCGATTCCGCCAACGTCATTAAGAGTCCGGGGTCTGACATTGCTGGTCTCTCTCAAGCGCAGGACAAGCTGCGAAGTATTCCGTTGGGTGTGACCGATCCCAAGGCGCTTTGCGAGGCGTTGGAATATCAAGTCGAACGCACCATTAGCGGTACGGTGTTCACGCTTGCGGAGATTCCTCTGCCCGGCGGCGGCTCCATCCCACTCACCGTCGATGTCGCCACGCTGGTTGGCGCTCTGGGCGGTGGGTCGTAATGAGTATCCGCATGCGTCTGCGCGAGGAGCGCGCCCAAGCGACGGTGGAGATGGCGGTGGTTACGCCCGTTTTGCTGGTGCTGGCACTCATCGTGTACAACGTCATGATCTTTGCCAGCGCTGTCGCGCGCTTCGACCGCGTGGTACCCGACATCGTGTTGGCGCACGCCGTGGCGTCGGAGGGGGAGGGCGACGAAAGCCCTGCCAATGCCTCGGCGACGGTTCAGACTCAAATTCTGAATGCCATGGAAGGCTATGACTTGCGGATCGAAGTGTCGAGCGAGCAAGGCGCGGAGGCATCGGATGGTGGCCTGCTCTCCCTATCCGGTACGTTTAGGACCTACACCTGCACCATGCACTATGAGCCGTGGCCGACTTCTCTCAGCATCGCAGGCGTTTCGCTGGGGGCGCCGACAACGTTGTCGCACGAGCGCGCGGTGACGGTCGATCCATGGCGTCCGGGGGTGGTCATGTGACCGCGGTCTCGTCCTACATCGCCTACGCGCGGGCACTCAACAGACTGGGTTGGACGCCGGCCGAGTTTGCGGTGGCGGAGTCGTTTGTCGTGCGCCTGCGCGGCATGCTGGGACGGCGTCCGGTTGCCGCCAACGGCCTGCCGCTCGTCATGGCGTTTCCACGCTGCTCTTCGGTCCATACGTGTTTTATGGCCTATCCCATCGACATCGCCTTCATCGATCGCGACGGCAATATCCTCGCGCGCTACGAAAACGTTCGTCCTTGGCGCATGTGCTCCTGCCCCGGCACCTGGGCCGTACTAGAGCGTCCTTCAATCATTGTTTCGACCCCTGCTCTCCAACGCGTGCCGGCTTAAGGGACTGAGCGAAAAACTTCTTGCTGCCGGCTGATGCCTCTGACGTGCCGATTTATAGAACCGAGGCTGTGCTCAAAAACTTTTTTAAAATTCTCGGTTGACCGGAACGCGTCCTTGGTTATACTAATCAAGCCTTGAAACAAGGCACACCTCAAATGGCTGGGTAGCTCAGTTGGTAGAGCAGAGGACTGAAAATCCTCGTGTCAGGGGTTCGATTCCCTTCCCCGCCACCTTGAATTGACTAGGACCTCTGCAAAGGGGTCCTTTTTCTTTTTTTGTGGGGTTCCGCGGAAAATGCATCCCATTATTTTGACCCAGAGCGGGATGCGCTTTCCGGCGCTTACTTCCGACGTGCGTGCACATCTCGTCGCACCATCCCGAGCCCGCCTGTTCCCAGATATTCCTCCCACTTTCGCGTCACTTTACAGACCGTTCGGTCGCCTGTCTGCATGCGCGGGTATACTCAAATCGATAGATATGTCATGCAAGAGCGATGCGGGCTTAGCCCGTATGATTCAAAAGGGGGCAGTGATGGAGAGGATACTCGGCGTTAATCTCTCTGGCTGGTTTATTCCCGAGCCTTGGGTGACCCCGTCGCTATACGCGGCGACCGGTGCATCCAACGCGGCCGAGCTGCAGGAGGCCATGGGCACCGCCGCTTATAACGAGCGCATGCGCCGTCATTACGAGACGTTTGTGAGCGAGGACGATTTCCGTCGCATGGCGCAGATCGGCCTCAACGCCGTGCGTCTGCCGGTGCCCTGGTATGCCTTTGGCTCGCAGGAGTCCGATGCGTCCTACATCTCGGTTGTCGACTACATCGACCGTGCAATTGAGTGGGCTGCCAAGTACAACATTCGCGTGCTGCTTGACCTGGCGACTGTGCCCGGTGGCCAGGGCGATTCCAACGATTCGCCCGCCACGCCGGAGGCTGTTGCCGAGTGGCATTCGTCCACTAACGGCCGCCATGTCGCACTCGACGTGCTCGAGCGCTTGGCCGAGCGTTACGGCGAGGCCGAGAGCCTGCTGGGCATTGAGCTGCTGGATACGCCGCAGATGAGTGTCCGCAAGAGCCTCTTTACCATGACGGATGGCATTCCGGCCCACTACCTGCGCAATTTCTATCGCGATGCCTACGAGCTCGTTCGTTCGTATATGCCCGAGGATAAGATCGTCGTCTTCTCGTCGTCGGGGCATCCCAGCGAGTGGAAGCATTTTATGCGCGGCGCCAAGTACAAGAACGTCTACATGGACCTTCACTTGTACCATTACCGCGACGAGCATGCGCTCGACATCACGAGCCCCCGCGGGCTGACGACGGCGATTTCGCGTAACAAGCGCGAGCTCAAAGAAGCGATTTCGACTGGGTTCCCCGTGCTGGTGGGCGAATGGTCGGGCGCGGCGATCTTTGCCAACTCGTCGGTTACGCCTGAGGGCCGCAATGCCTACGAGCGCGTGTTTATCGCCAACCAGCTGGCTTCGTTTGCGCCGGCTGCCGGTTGGTTCTTCCAAACGTGGAAGACCGAGAAGCGCATTGCAGCATGGGACGCCCGCGCGGCGCTCGGTACGCTCGAGCGCGGCATGATTGAATAGGTTGATATGACGCAAAACAGCGCCCATACGGGCAAACTCTATGTGGTCGGCACGCCCATCGGCAACCTGGGCGACCTGTCCCCGCGCGTTGGCGAAGCCTTTGCCGCTGCCGATGTCATCTGCTGCGAAGACACGCGTGTGACGTCAAAGCTGCTGATGCACCTGGGCATTTCCAAGCCGCTTGTCCGTTGCGACGAGAATGTGATCGCCAGCCGCGCCGCCGGCCTGGTCGACCGTCTGCTGGCGGGGGAGACCCTCGCCTTTGCCTCGGACGCCGGCATGCCGAGCGTGTCCGATCCCGGCCAGGCGCTAGTTGAGGCGGCGCGTGAGGCCGATGTGCCCGTCGAAGTTATTCCCGGGCCCTCTGCTTGCGTCACGGCGCTTGTTTCGTCCGGCATTCCCTGCGAGCATTTCTTCTTCGAGGGCTTTTTGGGCCGAAAGCACGGTGACCGCGTGCGCCGTTTGCAGCGCCTTGCCGTGGTGCCCGGCGCGCTCATCTTCTACGAGTCTCCACATCGCATCGTGGCGACACTCGAAGCCGTGGCCGAGATTTTTCCCCAGCGTGAGGTTGCCGTCTGCCGCGAGCTCACCAAGTTGCACGAGGAGGTCTTGCGCGGGCCCGCTGCCCAGCTTGCCGAGGAGCTACGTGCCCGCGGCGAGGTGAAAGGCGAGATTGCGCTGGTCATCGCGCCGCCGAGCGAGGACGAAGAGGCCGGTATCGTGCCGGTTGGCGCCGCGGCAGCGGATCCTGACGAGGCCCTGCGCGAGGATATCCGCGCCGCGCTCGAGGAGGGGGAGCCCGCCTCTGCGGTGGCCAAGCGCCTGTCTCAGAAGTATTCGCGCCGCAAGCGCGATGTCTATGCCATGGTGCTCGATATGCAATAGATGGAGGATATCCAGCCCTTGCGCTAGAATCATCCTCTGTATGCAACGTTTTTCTGGAGGACAAACCCCATGGATCAAAGCAAGCCTTCGTTCTTTATCACGACGCCCATCTACTACGTCAACGCCGATCCGCACCTGGGCACGGCTTATTCCACCATCATCGCCGACGTCCAGGCCCGTTATCGTCGCTCCGCCGGCTATAACGTCAAGTTCCTGACCGGCATGGACGAGCACGGCGAGAAGGTCGCCGAGGCCGCAGCCAAGCACAACATGACGCCGCAGGAGTGGACCGATAGCCAGGCCCCGCACTTCAAGGAGCTTTGGAGCAAGCTCGAGATTTCCAACGACGACTTCATCCGCACCACCGAGCCGCGCCAACATCATGCCGTGCAGTACCTGTGGGAGCGCATGAAGGAGTCCGGCTACCTGTATAAGGGCAGCTACGACGGTTGGTATTGCGTGCCTGACGAGACCTACTTCACCGATACACAGGTCCAGAAGGGCGACGAGGAGTACGGCAGCGTCGGCCAGCACCTGTGCCCCGACTGCCACCGTCCGCTTGAGCGCGTGCAGGAGGAGTCCTACTTCTTTAAGCTTTCCGCCTTCCAGGACAAGCTGCTTAAGCTCTATGACGAGCATCCCGACTTTGTCGAGCCTGCGTTCCGCATGAACGAGGTTCGCAGCTTTGTCGAGGGCGGCCTTAACGACCTTTCCGTGAGCCGCACGAGCTTTGACTGGGGCATTCAGGTCCCGTTTGACGAGGGCCACGTGACCTACGTGTGGTTCGATGCGCTGCTCAACTATATGACGGCCGTCGGCTACGGTGTCGACACCGACGAGGCGCGTGCCGAGCTGGCCTATCGCTGGCCCGCGCAGTTCCACATCGTGGGTAAGGACATCATCCGCTTCCACTGCGTCATTTGGCCCGCCATGCTCATGGCCATCGGCGAGGCCCTGCCCGAGCACGTCTTTGCCCACGGCTTCCTGACCGTGCGCAATGCCGAGACCGGCAAGGCCGAGAAGATGTCCAAGAGCCGCGGCAACGCCATCGCTCCGCAGGACGTTATCGATATGCTGGGCGTTGAGGGCTATCGCTATTACTTCATGACCGATGTGGTCCCCGGCACCGACGGCGCCATCAGCTTCGATCGCATGGAGCAGGTCTACAACGCCGACCTGGCCAATAGCTGGGGTAACCTTATCTCGCGTTCGCTCAACATGAGCGGCAAGTACTTTGACGGTTGTGCGCCCGCCAAGCCCGCGTCGTTCGATGCGTTCGACAACCCGCTGGCAAGGATCGCCGATGGTCTGGTCGAGCGCTACATGGCCAAGATGGACGTGCTCGATTACGGTGGAGCCAAGGACGAGGTCATGGAGCTCATCCACGCCGCCAACCACTACATCGAGGACTCCGAGCCTTGGGCACTTGCCAAGGACGAGGCCAAGGCTGACGAGTTGGCGTTTGTGATCTACAACCTGCTCGAGGCCATCCGCATTGCCGCTCACCTGCTGATGCCGCTCATGCCCCAGACTTCTGCCGAGGCCCTGCGCCGCCTGTCCTGCGAGGACGAGGCCGCGACCGACGACCTCAAGGGCATTTGCGCTTGGGGCCTGCTTGCTGGTGGTCAGCCCGTCGAGAAGGGCGAGCCGCTGTTCCCGCGTCTGGGCTAAGACGCAGCGCGCCATATCGGCAATTTGCTGTTTAGCTGTAAGGGCATGGCCGCCACGGTCCATGCCCTTTTGTTTCAAGATGCCGCCATCATGCTAAGGAGGCAACCATGACAACTTCGCCTTTGGCAAACCCCACGGCCACCAGGGAGCTGCTGGAGGAGTTTGGCCTTGCGACCAAGCATCGCCTGGGCCAGAACTTTCTAATCGACAATCATGTGATCGAGCGTATCTGCGAGCTTGCCGAGCTTGCAGGTGACGAGCGCGTACTCGAGGTGGGTCCGGGTTGCGGTACGTTGACACTTGCGTTGCTGCAGGAAGCGGCGTGCGTTACGTCCATTGAGGCCGATCCTGAGCTCGAACCGGTGCTCGACGCCCATGCCGCCGACTACGCCAACTTCCGCTTTATCATGGGCGACGCGCTTAAGGTGGGCCCGGAGCAGATTGAGCAGGCCGCCGGCGGTGAGCCGACGGTATTTGTCGCGAACTTGCCCTATAACGTGGCGGCGACGATCATCCTGCAGTTCTTCCAGACGATGCCCGCGCTCAAGCGTGCCGTCGTCATGGTGCAAAAGGAGGTTGCCGATCGCATTGCCGCAGTGCCGGGCAACAAGACCTATGGCGGCTATACGGCAAAGCTCGGCCTGTATGCGCAGGTGACGGGTCGCTTTGAGGTGCCGCCGCGTTGCTTTATGCCGGCGCCGCACGTGGACTCGGCCGTCGTGCGTATCGACCGTGTTGACGGCGTGGTGCCCGAGGGGCTCGATCGCGAGTTCGTGGCTCGCGTGATCGACGCTGCATTTGCTCAGCGTCGCAAGACCATCCGCAATTCCATGAGCGCCAACGGCTTTGCCAAGGACGTGCTCGATGCTGCCTTTGAGGCTTGCGGTATTGCACCCACCACGCGCGCCGAGACGCTTGATGTTGCTGACTTTGTCCGTCTGGCCCAGGAGCTAATCCATGATGCCTAATGCCGAACGCGTGACGTTTACCAAGAAAAAGAAGACGGTTACTTGTCCCGTGCCCTTGGCACCGCTTGCCGACACGCATGCGCATCTGCTTTCGTTTTGGGGCAAAGAAGTGCCCGAGACGCTCGTGCGTGCCAAGGCGGCGGGCGTCGACCTGTTGGTGACGATGCTCGACCCCATCGCTGACAAACGCGGCGTGACGGACTATAGCGACTGGCTCGTGCGCGAAATTCTGCCGATGCAGGATATCCCGCAGATCAAGTATCTTGCCGGCGTGCATCCGTATGGCGCACCGGACTATACCGACGACGTTCACGCACAGGTCGTTGCCGCGCTCGATGATCCCTTATGCGCCGGTATTGGCGAAATCGGCCTGGACTACCACATGGACTATGACGACGATATCGCGCCGGCACCCCATAACGTGCAGATTGACTGCATGGCGCGTCAGCTCGAGCTTGCCGTGTGCCGTAACGTGCCGGTGGAGCTACATCTGCGTCACGAGGACACGGACCAGGAGCGCACCTCGCACGTGGACGCCTACAACGTGCTTCGTGAGGTGGGTGTGCCCCAGGCCGGTTGTGTGCTGCACTGCTTTGGCGAGGACCGCGCCACGATGGAGCGCTTTGTGGAGCTGGGCTGCTATATCGCCTATGGCGGTGCGGCCACCTTTAAGCGCAACGACGACGTGCGCGAGGCATTTGCGGCAACCCCACTCGATCGAATTTTGTTCGAGACGGATTGCCCGTATATGGCTCCGGAGCCCATTCGCGGTCTTGAATGCGAGCCGGCAATGATTTCTATCACGGCAAACACGCTGGTCAACGACCGTGTCGATCGTACCGGCGAGGATGCTGAGGCAATCGCGCGAGCAGCTTGGGAAAATGCCTGCAAACTTTTTCAAAAATAGTTCTTGCGTTCGCGATGGCGCTCCGTTATTCTAATTCCTGCACGCGGGCGTGGCGGAATTGGCAGACGCGTACGGTTCAGGTCCGTATGGGGGCAACCCCATGAAGGTTCAAGTCCTTTCGCCCGCACCATTAAATGAAAGAGCTCTCAGCAATGGGGGCTTTTTTGTTATGGGCCGTTTTGGCAGATTTGACATATCGATTTCGCGCGGTAGATGTCCCTGTGGTCAAAAAGTGGCAAATATGAGTACTGACATGAAAATAGAGACATTTCATGAAGCTATTTTTGCTCATTTTGCGCAACAGATGTACGCTAATTTGGCTCAACCTTGAGACAAAATGAAGTAATTTCGATAGACCTCGGGTTCAACGAGGCGATTTTGACCCAAATACGCTGTTACTAAACTGGTAACAGTACTCATATTTGGCCTTTTTTGACCACGGGTCCTCTTGTTGGTGTCACACAGCTGCTTCGTGCGGGTATCCTAATGCCAACGTGTGCCTATCAGAGGAGAGACCATGCTGTTGTCCGGTATCATCGCTGCCCTTACCAGCCTTTTGATTCCCATCATCATTCTGTTGCTGCTGCTTCCCAACGCCTGCTACGTCGTTGAACAGCAGCATGCCGTGATCATCGAGCGTCTGGGCAAGTTTAACCGCATCGTCAACGCGGGCTTCCACATGAAGGTGCCCGTGATCGACCGCAAGGCCGCCACGGTGAGTCTGCGAACCATGAAAAACGGTTTTGGCATCGACGTTAAGACCCAGGACAACGTGACCATCGGCCTTGAGGTCTCTGCTCAGTACCACGTGAGCTATGACATGGGCGCCGGCCCGGCAGATTCGGGCATCTACAAGAGCTACTATATGCTGCAGGAGCCCGTCGACCAGATGCGTGACTTCATCACCGACGCTCTGCGCTCTTCGATTCCCGTCTACACACTCGATGAGGTCTTTGCCAAGAAGGATGACATCGCCAAGGATGTCAACGCTACCGTTTCCGAGCAGATGGCCGCCTACGGCTTCACCCTCGTGTCGACGCTCATCACCAAAATCGCACTGCCGACCGAGGTTGAGAACTCCATGAACGACATCAACGCCGCCCAGCGCAAGCGCGCTGCGGCACAGGAGCTCGCTGAGGCCGACCGCATCAAGCGCGTCACCGAGGCGACCGCCGAGGCCGAGGCAATGGAAAAGGCGGGCGAGGGCATCGCCAACCAGCGCAAGGCCATCGCGCTGGGTATCAAAGATTCGCTCGAGATCATCCAGGAGACGGGTGTCGGCAATGACGAGGCCAACCAACTGTTCATGTTTACGCAGTGGTCCGAGATGATGACGGAGTTCGCTCGCACGGGTAAAACCTCGACGGTCGTGCTGCCGAGCGACTTTTCGCAGTCGGCCTCGATGTTCGAGCAGATGCTGGCCGCCGGCAAAGTTCAAAACGATTCGAAGGAGTAGACGCGCGTGAAATACACCGTCGTTTGCGTCGGTAAGCTCAAGGAGCGCTTTTGGAAGGACGCGTGCGCTGAGTACGCCAAGCGCCTAGGTGCCTATGCCAAGGTTGATATCCGCGAGGTGGCCGATATCGACCCGGCTAAGGCGGGCGGCGTGGATGCCGCGCGCGACAAGGAGGGGGCGGCGATTCTTGCTGCCTTGCCGTCTCGAGCGCATGTGATCCTGCTGGCCATTGAGGGCAAAGAGCGCTCGAGCGAGGAGTTTTCGGCGCGGCTCGATGATCTTATGCTGCGTGGTAACAGCGACATCGCCTTTGTGATTGGCGGATCGGACGGCGTGAGCGATGACGTGCGCGCCCGCGCCGACGAGATGCTCAGCTTTGGACGCATTACCTTGCCGCATAACCTGGCGCGCGTGGTGCTGCTGGAGCAAATCTACCGCGCCTGCAAGATCAGTCGTGGCGAGCCGTATCACAAATAGGTCGGCAATACGAAACAATGGCGTGGGACAATACCTTTCGTTTTGAGGAATGTGTCTGAAAGGACTATGAGATATGAAGATTGGATTTGTCGGTTTTGGCAATATGGCGAGCGCTATGGCCGATGGCTGGATCGCTGCCGGTGTAGCTGTGAGCGACATGTGCGCCTGCGCGGGTCGCTACGACGCACTGGTTGAGCGCTGCGAGGCGCGCGGCATGGTCGCCTGTCACGATGCCGCCGAGGTTGTCGCCGCATCCGATATCGTGGTCGCTGCGGTCAAACCGTACATGATCGAGAAGGTATTCGCCCCGCTCAAGGACATTCTTGCCGACAAGGTCGTTCTGTCGGTTGCCTGGACTTGGGACAGTGCCAAGTGGGAGCAGGTCCTGCCGGGCGTCGCGCACATCTCGACGGTGCCCAACACACCGGTTTCGGTGGGCGAGGGCGTCATCGCCTGCGAGAAGGCTTCCACGCTTAGTGATGAGCAGAGCGCAGTGGTGCTTGATCTGCTTGGCAAGCTCGGTGCGGTGGTCGAGCTCGATACGAGCCTGCTGTTTGTGGGCGGCACGGTGGGTGGTTGCGCTCCGGCATTTGTCGCCATGGCAATCGAGGCCCTGGGCGATGCAGCGGTCAAGCACGGTATCCCGCGTGCCGATGCCTATCGCATTGTGAGCCAGATGGTGCTGGGTACGGCAAAGCTGCAGCTTGCAACTGGCCAGCATCCTGCGGCGATGAAGGATGCCGTATGCTCGCCCGGTGGTGCCACCATCAAGGGCGTCGTTGCGCTCGAGGACGCCGGCATGCGCAGTGCCCTGGTCAAGGCAATCGACGCAACTCTCCAGTAAAACCTGCCATTTAGGGACAGGTTTATTTTGGCAGGTTTTTCCTGCGGTTTTGTCGTATGTGCGAAAAGCGCCCCGCAACTGGCTCAATTCCAGTTGCGGGGCGCTTGCGTTTGCCCAGATAAAACCGACCAAAATAAACCTGTCCCTTTTTGGCAGGTTAGTCCCAGAAGCTGTCTTCCTCATCCTCGGACTTGGGTCCGCGGTCGACGTACATCTTATGGGTACGCTTCTCCATTACAAAGGCAAGAATCGCAAATAACAGGATGCCGCCGGCGAAAAGGATGGCAAAACCGGTGCGGGTGCCAAACAAAAAGGAAAAAACTGCGTCCATTGGGTGCCTTCTTGCGTAGTTGAGTTGGGTCGTAAACGCTCATAAGTATATACTTGCCCATACATGTACAAGGTTGCAACCTAAATGGAATGTATATCGCCGGAGGATCTAATGCTTGATATCAAGTTTGTTCGCGAGAACCCCGATGCCATCGATGTCGCCATGGCTAACCGCCAGACGTCTTGGGATCGCGAGAAGTTCTTTGAGCTCGACGACGAGCGCCGTGCCGTCATCACCGAGGTCGAGGAGCTCCAGGCTACGCGCAATGCCGAGTCCAAGAAGATCGGCGCCCTGATGAAGGAGGGCAAGAAGGACGAGGCCGAGGCCGCCAAGGAGACCGTGCGCGCCGTCAACGAGAAGATTGACGGTCTGGCCGAGCGCCGCACCGCTCTCGAGCAGGAGCAGTACGACTTCATGGCTCACCTGCCCAACATTCCGTGCGATGCCACCCCGTACGGTAAGGACGAGGACGAGAACATCGAGCGTCGCCGCTGGGGCACCCCGCGCGAGTTCGACTTCGACTTTAAGCCGCACTGGGATCTGGGCACCGATCTGGACATCCTCGACTTCGAGCGCGGCAACAAGCTCTCCGGCAGCCGCTTCACCGTTCTCGGTGGCGCCGGCGCCCGTCTTGAGCGCGCCCTCATCAACTTCTTCCTCGATACGCACACCAGCCGTGGTTTTAAGGAGTGGTGGCCGCCCATCGTCGTCAAGCGTCAGACCATGTTCGGCACGGGCCAGCTGCCCAAGTTCGAGGACGACGCCTACCACGTCTCGGGCGACAACTTCCTGATCCCCACCGCCGAGGTCGTGCTCACCAACCTGCACGCCGGCGAGGTCCTCGATGCCGACACCCTGCCGCGCCGCTACACCGCCTTCACCCCCTGCTTCCGCGAGGAGGCCGGTTCCGCCGGTCGCGACACCCGCGGCATCATCCGTCAGCACGAGTTCGACAAGGTCGAGATGGTCAAGTTCGCTAAGCCGGAGGAGTCCGACGAGGAGCTCGAGAGCATGACCGCCGAGGCCGAGTACCTGCTGCAGCAGCTGGGCCTTCCGTATCGCGTGATTAGCCTGTGCACCGGCGACTTGGGCTTCTCTGCCCGTCAGACCTACGACGTCGAGGTCTGGCTGCCGAGCTACAACGCCTACAAGGAGATCAGCTCCTGCTCCAACTGCGGTGACTTCCAGGCTCGCCGCGCCAACATCAAGTATCGCGACCCCGAGAACTTCAAGGGTTCGCGCTACCTGCACACTCTCAACGGTTCCGGCCTGCCGGCCGGCCGCACCATGGCCGCCATTCTGGAGAACTACCAGAACGCCGACGGCACCATCACGATCCCTGAGGTTCTGCGTCCTTACATGGGCGGTCTCGAGAAGATCGAGCCGGTCGCGTAACTTGGCTGCATAGGGGATATGCAAGGGCGCTCCTTTGGGGGCGCCCTATTTCGTGCGCAGGCCCATACCATGCCGTGCGGACAGCTCAATAGAAAACACACGAACAACTGTTCTGTATACAGCCATCTACCTGCTATGCTTTTGCTAAATAAGAGCGAGAGAAAGGGGACGCGATGGAGCTGTTTGATGATCGGGTGGTTTTGTTTGAGAGCGACGAGGGCGGGGAGTATCTACTTGTAACGTGTGAGCCGTCTGGCATGGGTGGCCTGGTGGTTCGACAGACGAGTGAGGGTCCGTTGACCCAATGGTGCTTTGAGGAGTCGCCGCATGTGGTCGAGACCTTTGTGACGCACGAGGGGCTTGTGGCCCTGGAGCACTTCTATGGAGTTGGGACTTCCAACCAGGTCGCGCGCATGCTGAGTATCTCGTTTGCCGATTATGATTGTGCCCAGCGGGTGAGATCGCTCCTGAGGGAACTTGATGCTAAGTTTGACGTGATCGAAAAGCCAATCGATCGTACGGGGAACGGCGGTATATGCGGAGCAGCATGACAAAATTGCGTTCCACAAAAAAGTTTGAGATTGTGCTTGACTCCAATAAGCTAAAGTGGTTTTATATGTCTTGCGCTGCGGCGTTACCTCAGCTGGATAGAGGGTCTGACTACGAATCAGAACGTCATAGGTTCGAATCCTATACGCCGCACCAATTGAAATCGAAAGCCTCCGGCAACGGGGCTTTTTCTTTTATGGCAACACTGCATGGATTCGAACCTCGGTCGAGGCGCGGGCGTAAAGAAAACGCGGAGCGTTTTTAGCCCGCGGGCGAGCGCGCCGGCAGGCGGGCG
>CABUUB010000005.1 GCA_902494625.1 uncultured Collinsella sp. | reverse complement strand
CCACGTTGCCGACCGACAGCATGCGGGCGAGGAACTCGGCGTCGTTGCGGTCGTTCTTCCTGCGCCTGTCCGCGCTGGGCTTGATCATCTTCGAGACGGCGCCGACCACGCAGTCGACCCCCAGGCCGGAAAGCCTCTTCTGCAGGTCGAAGCCCGTGACCCCGGACTCGTACACGCACCTGGCCCTGGGGTCCACGGAACGGACCCACTCCGCGACGGCGCCGGCGTCGTAGCCGAAGGTCGCGGCACGTACCTCCCCGGTCATGACGTCGAGGGAGACGGCCTTTATCGAGCGGGCGTGGACGTCGAGGCCGATGAAGGTGGTAGTATCGAGCATGGGAGCCCCTTCCATGAATGCGGCGTGGCCGCCACGGTTGGATTAGACACTCACCATTGTCGGCCTAATCCGCGGTCTTTCATGCAGCAGGGGCTCTCAATGTTTTTATGTCCTGCTCATATCGTCTCTGCCGGCAGTTGGGACACTCCTTGTGCCAGCGTTGCATCGAGTGCTTGGGAAACCGCGACCCGGTTTTTGGCCGAATAGTGGGTCGCATTTTCCGGATGGGGTGGGTTGCGGAAAGTGCGACCCGGAATATTGCTCTGAAACGGGATGCCGTTTCTCCGACGCGCCTCAAACGGAAAGCGCATCCCATTCCGGAGCTCCAAAACGGGATGCGCTTTCCGCGCGGAAGAATTGTCGCAGCTGCGTTAAGCAGTGTCGCTCGTTACTCGCCCAGAATCAGCGCCGCGAGCTCTGCCTGGGTGTCCACCACGTAGTCGGCGCCGGCGGCTTCCAGCTCTGCGCGGCCGCGGAAGCCCCAGCTGACGCCCGCGCTCTTAAGGCCGGCGTTGTGGCCGGTCAGGATATCGACATTGGAATCGCCCACATAGAGCGTGGTTGCCGGATTGGCACCCAGCTCCTCCATCACATGTAGCGTGACGGGTGCTTCGGGCTTGGGCGGAAACGCATCGACACGGCCCTGTACCAGCGCAAAGCGCTCGGAACCAAAATACTTCTCGATAAGCGGAGCCGCCGAGATGTGGTCCTTGTTGGTGAGCACGGCAAGCTGCACGGCCGCGGCACGCAGGCGGTCGAGCATCTCGATTGTGCCGGCATAGGGGGCGGTGTGGTCCTCCTTGTGCTCGCCGTAGTAAGCCCTAAACTCGGCAAGCGTCTGCTCAAACATACGGCCGTCGCCCGCATACTCGGCAGGCATAAAGCGCTCAACCAGCTTGAGCATGCCGTTTCCCACCTTGTAGCGGTACTCGTCGACGGCAAACGTAGGCCAGCCGTGCGTCTCGCAGGTATGGTTGCCGGCGGCCGCCAGGTCTTCGAGCGTGTTGAGGATGGTGCCGTCCAGATCAAAAATCACATGGGAAAAAGCTGCTGCCATGAAAGCTCCCGTCATTGGGTTCCAAAACGCACCCCATGATACTGGGCATGCGTGCCGGGCATGTTTGGAATCTGAATATCTTTAATAGCCCTGAGCCTTTGTTGTTAGCAAATTCTCGGCAGCTGCTCTCCTACGAGCATGTCGAGGATGCGAGTCGATCCCCAGCCGGTGCGCACGCGCACGGCGGGTCGAGCGCTCGATCCAAGCGGCACCACGCGGCCGATAATCGCGGCGTTCTCGCCGTAGCGGGCGGAACGCATGGCGGCTAGAGCCGCATCGGCTTGCTCGGCCGGCACGACGGCAACCATCTTCCCCTCGTTTGCCACCTGCAGCACATCGTAGCCGAGCATCTCGCAGGCAGCCTGCACGTCGGGACGCACGGGCACGGCATCCTCGTCGACCTCCATGGCAACATTGCTGGCCTGGGCAAACTCGTTGAGTGTGGACGCTAGGCCACCGCGCGTGGGGTCGCGAAAGCAACGCGTGCCGGGCGCTGCGGCCAGAACGTCGGCAATCAGGTGGTTGAGCGGCGCGGCATCGCTTTCGATCGTGCTCGAAAACGCCAGGCCCTCGCGTTGGCTCATGATGGCGATGCCGTGGTCGCCCAGCGTACCCGAGACCAGGATGACATCGCCGGGGCGGCAGTTGGCGCCGCTGAGCGCCACGCCCGTGGGAACCTCGCCCACGCCGGCGGTATTGATGTAGACGCCGTCGGCCCCGCCGCGCTCGACCACCTTGGTGTCGCCCGTGATTATGGACACGCCCGCCTCATGCGCCGCCTCGGCCATCGTCTGCACAATCTGGCGGAGCTTATCCATGGGATAGCCCTCTTCGAGGATAAATCCGCACGACAGGTAGCGCACGTTGGCGCCTGAGGTCGCGACGTCGTTGACGGTTCCGCACACGGCAAGGCGGCCGATGTTGCCACCGGGGAAGAACTGCGGCGAGACCACAAAGCTGTCGGTCGACATGGCGATGCGCCCGCTCGCGGGCAGCGCGGCGACGCCGGCATCGTTGCCCTCGAGCAGCTCGGGCGACCCAAAGGCATCCAAAAAGACCTCGTCGATGATGCGTTTCATCATCTGGCCGCCGGAGCCGTGACCCAGCAGGACGGTGCTATCGGTAACGCTATGGGACATATCGAAAACTCCAATCGTGGGTGGAATTATATGGGTGAGGCTCAGCGTCGACCGGTCCGCCGTCCGTTAGAACGGCGGAACCAATTAGCCTCGGTAGCGGAAATATGCTGCGCAGCTGCCCTCGGAGCTCACCATGCACGGGCCGACGGGGTGCTCGGGTGTACAAGCGTGGCCGAACAGAGGGCAGTCGCTCGGCGTAATGGCCCCGCGCAGCACGTCGCCGCAGCGGCACCCACGCGGCTCGACCGTCGCCTCAACGGGCACGTCAAAGCGAGCGCGGGCATCAAAGCGCGAGAACTCGGGGCGGATGGAAAGGCCCGAGTTGGTAATCGGCCCCAGCCCGCGCCACGTGGTGTCGCATGGCTCAAACACCTGCTCGACCAGCTGGCGCGCCACGGGGTTGCCGTCTGTGTTGACGCCACGGCGGTAGGCGTTGCCAATCGCGGGCTTGCCCTCGACAACCATCTGGACCAGCATGCAGATACCCTGCAGGATATCGACCGGTTCAAATCCTGTGACCACGCCCGGGGTATCGAACTCATCGACCAAAAAGCTAAAGGGCGTCAAGCCCGTGATGGTGGCGACGTGGCCCGGCAGGATAAAGCCGTCGATGGTGGTCTCGGGATCGTTGGCGATGGCACGCAACGCCGGCGGCGTGGTCTTGTGGGCGCAATAGACCGAAAAGTTCAAAAGCCCACGCGCCTCGGCCTCCAAGATGGCGGCGGCGATGGTGGGCGTCGTAGTCTCAAAGCCCACGCCCATAAAAATGACCGGGCGATCGGGGTTTTGCTCGGCAATGTCGAGCGCGTCGAGTGGGGAGTAGACGATGCGGATGTCGCGCCCTGCCGCCTTTTGCGCAGCGAGCGAGGTGGACGATCCGGGCACGCGCATCATGTCGCCAAAGGTGGTGATGATGGCGCCGTCGATGTTGGCGAGCGCGATTGCGTGGTCGATGTCGCGGTTGGCGGTAACGCAGACGGGGCAGCCCGGTCCGCTCAGCAGCTTGAGCCCGGCCGGCATAATGGAGCGAAAGCCATAGCGGCCGATGCTCACGGTGTGCGTGCCGCAGACTTCCATAAGGTTGATGGTGTGGTCGCCGACGAGTTCATGGATGCGTTCGATGAGCTCGCGGGCCAGCTTGGAATCGCGAAATGCCGAAAAGTCGATACCGGAGCGAGCCGGCTGTCCGGCCGCCACTAGTATGCCTCGGCCGGGTTGCTGGCCAGTTGGTCTTCTTCGACCAGTTCGGTCATGGCATTAACGAGCTCGAGCGTTTCTTGCGCTTCCTGCTCGTCGACGATCTGGATGCCAAAGCCGGCGTGTACGAGAATATAGTCGCCAACCTGCGCCGTCGGCACGAGTCTTAGCGAAACAGGGCGCTCGATGCCCATCATGTCGACGGTGGCCTTGAGGTCGTCGTCGCGTTTGACTACTTTACCGGGAACGGCAAGGCACATATTGTTCCCCTTTTATACGCTTTGCGCTGGACGGGCGCTCAATAATCCATCAGTTGATGGTAGCGCTCGCGGGGTTCGCGGGCAAACGCGTTACGCCTGTGAGACGGCGGCGTGCGAGGGCGAGCTACTGTGATGCAATCTGCGCAAGACGAGCGCTTGCGACCGCCGCCTGACCGTAGGCGATGCAGCCGTCATTGACGGGTACGGTGTGGGGGACAAGGACAGTAAGGCCCGCGCTTTTGAGCTCGCGGGCGAGGAGCTGAAGCAGAAGTCGGTTCATGAACACGCCGCCCGAGAGCGCGACGGTGTCGATGCCCTCGTGCACGCAGATATCGCTGGCGATGCGCGCCGAGGAGCGCGCGATGCCGACATGGAAGTCGAGTGCGAGCCTGTTGGCGGGCGCTCCGGCTTCAATTCCTCCCAAAAGTGCCTCAAAGAGTGCTTTCTGGTCCAGAACATAGGGGCCGTCCAGCCACGATGGGTCAGATGCGGAGTAGCCGGCGTTGTCGTCGGGAAAATGGGCGATTTCGCTGTCGAGCGCGCGCCAGGCGGCGGCTTCGAGCTCGATGGCGGGTTCGCCCTCGTAGGTTGCCTGGCCGCAAATGCCCAAAATCGCGGTTGCGGCATCAAACAGGCGACCCATGCTGCTAGTGCGCGGACTGTTGATGCCGCGCTCGATCATCGTTGCCGTTATGCTGCGCGTTTGCTCGTCAAGGCTGTTCAAGAGCCCCGCGGCTCCCGGGTGCTCGAGCAGGTCGAGCTCGCTGAGCAGGGCAAAGGCGTTGCGGCGGGCATCGTGTACGGATGCGGCGCCACCGGGAAGCGCCCAGGCGCGCAGATGCGCGACGCGCTCAAAATCGGTGAGACGGGCGACAAGAAACTCACCGCCCCATATGGTGCCATCGGTGCCGGCGCCCGTGCCGTCGAAGGCGATGCCGAGGACGCGTGCATCGGGCGCAAGCCGGCCTGCGACAATCGCCTCTGCCATTACGCTCGCGATGTGCGCATGGTGGTGCTGGACTTCGATAAGCGGCAGATCGTGCTCGCGCGCCCATTGGCTCGACAGATAGCTGGGATGCATGTCGCATGCCAAGGCGGCAGGCGCCAGGTCAAAGAGGTTTTCCAGACGCGAGCGCGCGGCGCTCCAAGCATCGAAAGTCGCGCCGTTTTCGACATCGCCGATATGCTGCGACACAAAACAGGTCGTATGACCGTCCGAGTCCGTGCGAGTGAGTGCAATCGTGGCTTTTTGCTGCGGCCCGCAGGCGAGTACGCAGGGCGTGGTGCCGTCGAGCGCCGGCAACGACAGCGGTTGCGGCGCATATCCGCGTGCACGACGTACGGGCATGACGTCGCCGTCGACCACGCGTACCACGGAGTCGTCGTAGCGCGACAGGATCGCGCGGTCGTTGCCGAGCAGCGCGTCGGCGATGCCGGCGGCAACGAGATGCTCCCATGCAAGGGCGTCGTCGGTCTCGATGGGCTCTTCGCTCAGGTTTCCGCTGGTCATGACCAGCGCATGCATGTCATGCGACGCGGCAGCTGCAAGCAACAGATGTTGAAGCGGCGTATAGGGGAGCATGACGCCGAGCTCGGGCAAGTCGTGCGCGACAGATGGCGCGAGGGCGAGGATGTCGGGGGAACCGCCGTTGCCCTCGCCAACAGTGCGCCGGCGCAGCAGCACAATGGGGCGGATACTGCCGGCGAGAAGCTCGCGCTCAGCGTCGTCGATATGGCACAGGCGCCCGGCATCGGCAAGACTGCGCACCATGACGGCAAGCGGCTTATTGCTGCGACGCTTGCGACGGCGCAGCTCGGCCACCGCCTGCTCGTTGGCAGCGTCACAGGATAGATGGAATCCGCCCAGGCCCTTGATGGCGACGATGCCACCGCTGGCCAGCAGCTCAACGCAGCGCTCGATGATAGCGTCGCTGGCCTCGCGTGTGGTGCCGACGGCCGGTGTCGCGGACGAATTCCCGCACGCATCGCCGTTCACAGCCTCACGCCACGTAATATGCGGCCCGCAATCAAAGCAGGCATCGGGCTGCGCGTGAAAACGCCGGTCGAGCGGATTGGCATACTCCGCGGCACACTCGGGGCACATGGGAAAACGGTCCATCGAGGTAGCCGCTCGATCGTAAGGCAGCGAGCGGATGATGGTAAAGCGCGGTCCGCAGTTAGTGCAGTTGATAAAGGGGTAGTGATAGCGTCGGTCGGCGGGATCGAACAACTCGCGCAGGCAATCGTCACAGGTGGCGATATCGGGCGAGACAAGTGTGGTGTGCGCGGTCTGGTCCTGCGACGCCACAATGTGAAAGCCCTGCTCATCGGCAGTGCTCCAACCGCCAGGCTCCAAATCCGCAATATCGACTCGCTCAACGCGAGCCGCCGCGGGCGCATGCTCAGAAAGCGCAGCGACAAATCCGTCAACCGCCTCGGCACAAGCGTGCGCCTCGATATGCACGCCGTCGCCCGCATTGAGCACCCATCCGCAAATGCCATGCGCCATGGCCTCGCGATACACAAACGGTCGCATGCCAACGCCCTGCACAATGCCCGTCACATGAATATGCACATGCCGCATGCGACACCCCTCATCAAAACCGACCAAAAAGGGACAGGTTTATTTTGGTAGGTAAAACGCTAAACCTGCCAAAACAAACCTGTCCCTTTTTGGCAGGTGCGCTGCGGGAAATTCCGCTACAGCCCCAGGCTCTGCTTGGTGGCGGCGCACGTGAGCTCGCCGTGCTTAACGCCGCGCAGGCCCAGCAGGCGGTCGGCTAGTTCGTAGACGCGCTCGCCGCGACCCTTGAGCGCCAGAATCTCCAAGCAGTTGTGGTGATCCAGATGCACGTGCATGGTCGATACGATCTCGTTGGTGTAGTCGTGCTGCACCTCGTCCAGGCGGCGTGTCAGATCGCCGGTGTGATGGTCGTAGATCATGGTGAGCGACCCGATAACATGCTCATCGGGCGTGCGCATCTGCTCCTTGGCGATCGAGGCGCGAATCAGGTCGCGCACGGCCTCGGAGCGGTTGGCCACGTCGCCGCGGCGCGCGATCTGTTCGTCAAAACGGCGCAGCAGGTCGTCGGGTGCGGTAACCGAAAAACGGACCAGCTCGGAGCCGGAGCCACTACAGTGGCAGCCCGCGTCACCGTCCGCCCCGTGCGGATGCTCGTGCTCGTGCCCGCAGCCGTGCTCGTGTTCGTGTTCGGACACCCTACACCAGCTTCACGGATCCGACGGAGTTGTGGTCGGCCTCGATGGCCTCTTCGTAGCCCTCGAGCGCGTCATGCGCCTCGTGCAGCGCGGCCATGGCTGCCTCGAGCTTGGCGCCGATGCGCTCCATGTCAAAATTCTCGGTCGCATGCAGCAACTGATGGCTCCATTCGTGAGCGAGCTCGATGGTGTCGTCGACCTGCTTGACGCTCATGGCAAGCTGGCTCATGTTCATTCCAACATCATGCATGGAAAATCTCCTTTTGTATGGGGCAGTTCAGTGGTTCAGATTTTACTACGCCCGCTCTGCGCGCAGCTGCATAAGAAAACGGGTACGAGTCTGTGCGACCCGCACCCGTTCACTGGGGGCTGTTTGTGACTACCATACTATCCGTGGTTGCACTCGGTGCATCCAGAAGTCCGGCGAGCGGTGCAAAACCGCTCATAGACGGCGAGTAAGTAACAAGCGTATTACAGATGCTTCTCCAGCAGCGCCTGCAGCCTCGCCTTGGGTAGAGCGCCAACTGAGCGGTCAATCTCCTCGCCGTTCTTAAACACAATCAGCGTGGGGATGCTCACGACGCCATACTTCATGGCCAGGTCCTGGTTGTCGTCGACGTTGCATTTGGCAACGGCAAGCTTGCCCGCCAGCTCATCGGCAACCTCGTCAACGATGGGCGAGAGGGATCGACAGGGCCCGCACCACGGTGCCCAAAAATCGACCAGCACGGGCAGGCTGTCGTTAACGATGGAATCGAAGTTCTCGGGGGTAATCTGATTAATGTCAGCCATGGTGACCTCCATAATGCGACGCGGCTCGGCCGCGTAAAACTCAGTACGACCGTGCTTATACCCAGCCGCCCGCAAAGCAACCACTCGCGGGCAGCTCTTTTATATAATGGTGGGCACGCAAACGATTGGAGAGCGCATGTCCACGTCACAAAGCCAGAAAAAAGAAGCCATCGCCCAGGCGGCCGAGCAGGAGCTCACATCGCTTGCGGTCCGTGGCGTGCGTATCGCGGGCAACGCGTGCTCGCCGATCGTGCTGGTCAAAGGCGATTTGGACGAGGCCGAGCGTTCGGGTGGCGAGCTTGCCGCCGGCCCGGATGGCGCGGCGTTGCGCAAGGCGCTTGGGGCCATCGGCTACGCGCCCGAGGATTTTTGCGTGCTGGCAAGCGTCGCCGGCGTGGGTGACGGAGCGGTCGCGGTGGGCGAGACTCTGCCGTGCGAGCTGTTCCGTGAGGCGCTTGAGGCTTTGGACCCCGAGGCGGTGCTACTGCTCGACAACAACGCGGCTGACGCCATGCGCGAGACCTACGCCGATATGCTCGTGGCGATCGATGACTTCGACACCGCCATGCTCAAGCCCGGCTTGGTCGCCCATGTGCAGGGTCGCCGCGTGCTCGCGCTCGACGGTTTTGAGGCGGCGCTCACTGACAAAGCCGCCAAGCAGCGCATGTGGGCATACATCAAGCAACTGACCCCGGCAGCCGCTCCGCTGTAGCGGATTGGCGCCGGCGAGCGATTGTCTGGCGGGCAAGGCACGCCTCGAGATCGGCGCCGCACTTCTACATCACAGCGCGCAGCTCAAACCGATCGCCGTTAATGCGGAACTGACAGTTGCCGTTCATGCGCTCCACGGCAAGTTTGATGCTCTTGGTGCCAAAGCCGTGGCCCGCATGCCGGGTCACGGGCATGCCGTCGACCATGCGCGGCGCGCGGTCAAACGTGTTGGAAACTAACAGCAGCAGCTGGCCGTCCTCTAATCGCAGGTCAAAGTCGACGAATCGCTTTCCTTGGGGTGCGGCGCTTGCGGCGGTGATAGCGTTTTCCAAGGCATTTGAGAGCACGCTAAACAGGTCGGCGTCACCTACGTGGATGGTTTCGGGTACGGCGGCGCGCAGGTTGGCGGTAATGCCGTTTCTATTGATATCCGAGTTAAATGACGAAAGCGCGATGTTTACGGTCTCGTTGGCACAGAAGCGGCGTACGGCGGTGCGGTCGCCGGCTTCGCAGAGTTCGTCGATGCGTTTGAGCGCCTCGTCGGTGTGGCCCTCCTCAATTAAAGCGGCCAGGCCGCGTAGGAAGTGGCGCATATCGTGGCGAAGAATCGACAGCTCGCGCCCAGATTGACGCCAGGCCTCGAGCTCTTTAATGGCGGCGCTGTCGCGGGTTTCGAGCATCCAGCGCTCTCGCTCGGCGGTTTCCTTTTCTTCGTATTCGCGCAGGTAAACGGCAAGAAACATAAGATAGAAGGCACAGAGCGCAAATGCCAAAAACTCAACCGTTACCACCGAGCCCGAGTGGAACAGCGTGGTGTAGACGTTGGTGGCATAGTCAAAGACGTAATAGACGAGCGGCAGGATTAAAAGGATGCCCAGCTCGGTGGTGCTTTTAATCGCCAAGCGCGGACCGATGTCGCCGGCCCAATGCAATAGGACGGCAAAGACGGCGAGTGTGGTCGCAATACGCGCCAGATAGTACGCGATCTGCGAATCGGTTGCGGCAAAGGCGGCGATGCCCATCAAATTGCTGAACTGGCAGCTCAGATAGGCGCTGGTAATGCCGAGCACGGCAAGCAGCGGGCTCAGGCGGTAGCGCGCGCACAAATAGATGACGAGCGGCAGATGCACGACGAGCGGATATACCTGGCGGGCGAAAAGCTCGCCGCCGACGGCATTGGCGAGGCCAAATGCGCATCCAGTTACGGCACCGACCAGCACCAGTTCAAGCGCATGACGCCGGTTGATCTCGATACCGCACAGCGCCGCCGAGGCAAAGACGCCAAAGAGCAGCGTCGTGGCGTGGTGGATTGCCCAAAGGACCATTTCGACCGAGGAGGCCATCAGTGTCTCCCACCCTCAAAGCGAACCGCAAAGTAGGCGTCTTGGAATCCCTGCTTGCAGCTGCGCGAAAGCGGGATGCACGAACCCGAGCGCATGACGATGTCCGTGCGGTCAAAGTGATCGATATTGCGCAGGTTGACCTGGTAGCTGCGGTGGCATTTAAAGAAGGTGGCATTTTGCGCCAAACGGTCCTCGACGCTGCGGAACGATTCGAGTGCCTCGATATCGCGTCCGTCGCGCAGGTGGAAGACCACGTGCTTGTTGCGCGCCTCGGCATATTCGATGTCGGACAGGCGCAGGGCGTGGTAGCCAAAGGACGTTTTGATTACGAGTTCGTCGGTTGCCGCCGGGCGCACGCTCGAAAGCTCGTCGAGTAGCTGCGCCAGGCGTTCGTAAGTCACAGGCTTGAGCAGATAGTCGAAGGCGCGGACCTCGTAGGACTCCAGTGCAAACTCGGGCGATGAGGTGAGAAACACCAGACGCACGGCGGTATCGGCCTGGCGCAATTCGCGCGCGGTGTCCATGCCGTTGACGAGCGGCATGATCATATCGAGCAAGATGATGTCGGCGCGCGATGCGGCATGGCGGGCCAGCAGGTCCTCGCCGCGCGTGACGAGCGCAACATCGACCGCCGTGCCCGTCTCGCTCGACCAACGGTCGATCATCCGGTGCAGTCTATCTAGAAAAGCGACGTCGTCGTCGCAGGCAATAATCTTGAGCATTCTGAGCCCCCTTAGTAGTTCGATTTTGCCACATTGGGTGCGGACCGCTCGCGGAGGCGTGTCCCATTTGCGCCCCACGTCGCGCAACTCGCGCCGAGCGGTATTGCGGTGGCGAAAGATGCCTCCTGCGCTATCGAGAGCTCGGCTATCCTCGGCTTGCCAGTTCGAAAATGGACCTGCCACATGATTGAATCTTTATTTCAACTTTACACCTAGGTTTACAGCTGTCTTGTCAGCTGTAAACCTAGGTGTCATACTAAAACCCCAAGATTCGCCAAAAGAGAGGGGCCTTGATGGCACAGAGCGCGAACATGGATGCGTCGGAGCTCGCACGCGATATCGCGGCCGGCCTAGCATCGGCAACGACGGCAACGGAGCGCGCGGCACTGGTGCCCGCAGAGCTCGTCGAGGCCATTCAGCAACTAAAAACCCAACGTGACGCGGTGATCCTAGCGCACTATTACGTGGCGCCCGAGGTGCAGGCCGTGGCTGATTACGTCGGCGATAGCTTCTACCTGGCCAAGCTCGCCAAGAGCCTGCCACAGCGGACCATCGTGCTGTGCGGCGTGGAGTTTATGGGCGAGAGCGCCAAGCTGCTCAACCCCACCAAGACCGTGCTGCTGCCCGAGCCGGGCGCGGATTGTCCCATGGCTCATATGGTCAAGCGCGAGACGGTCGACGCCGCCCGCGCCGAGTACGGCGACGACCTTGCCGTGGTGTGCTACGTCAACTCCACGGTTGAGATCAAGAGCTGGAGTGACGTGTGTGTCACCAGTTCCAACGCCGTCAAGATCGTGTCCGAGCTGCCGCAGCAGCACGTCCTGTTCATTCCCGACCAGAACCTGGGCCGCTTCGTAGCCGAGCAGGTGCCGCAAAAGCACGTCATCCTCAACAACGGCTACTGCCCGCGCCATCACATCATCACCGTCGAGCAGATCGTCGACGCGACGGAGGCCCACCCCGACGCGCTCGTGCTGGCGCACCCCGAGTGCAAGGCCGACGTTCTGGCCGAGGCCGACTACATCGGCTCCACCGCCGGCATCATTAAGTATGCCGAGGAGTCCGACGCGAGCGAGTTCATTATCGTGACGGTCCGCGGCGTGCTCTACGAGCTCGAGCGCCGCTGCCAGGGCACCGGCAAGAAGTTCTATTTCCCCGCGGTGCAGCCCACCTGCGTCAACATGGACCTCATCACGCTCGAAAAGCTCGTGCGCTGCCTGGAGACGGGCGAGGGCGAGGTGCAGATCGGCGTCTCGGACGAGGCCGCCGATCAGGCCAAGCTCACGCTCGACCGCATGCTCGAGTACGCAGCGCGCTAGAACAATGTGGCAGGAGGGACGGTCCCTTATGTCACATTCAAGGGAGAGGATTCCTGTGGAAACCAAGCAATACCCCGATATGGAGTGCGACGTCGTCATTGCCGGCTGCGGCGTGGCGGGCCTGTACGCGGCTCTTAACCTGCCGACGAGCACGCGCGTGATCATGCTTTCCAAGGGCGCTGTCGACGAGTGCGATTCGATGCTCGCGCAGGGCGGTATCTGCGTGCTGCCCGAAGGCTCAGACTACGATGCCTTCTTTGAGGACACCATGCACGCCGGTCATTACGAGAACCGCCGCGAGAGCGTCGACATCATGATCCGCTCGAGCCGCTCGGTCATTAACGACCTGCTGGCGATGGGCGTGGATTTTGAGCGCAAGGCCGACGGCAGCCTCGACTTTACCCGCGAGGGCGCGCACAGCCGTCCGCGCATTGCCTTCCATGCCGATATCACCGGCAAGGAGATTACGACCAAGCTGCTCCAGGCCGTTCGCAAGCTGGATAACGTGCAGATTTTGGAGCACGTAGCCATGACCGATATCCTGACGGGCGAGCGTGACGGCGCCACGGTGTGTGCCGGTGTCGTCGCCGTTTCCGTGGACGAGGACAACTCGGTTCGCCCCGCCGACGAGCTGGCAAATGCCGCCGAGGGCGTGCATGCCGGTAAGCCGTTTAAGATCCATGCCCGCCATACGCTGTGGGCGACGGGTGGCATCGGCGGCGTGTACGATCACTCCACCAACTACCCGCAGCTCACCGGTGACGCCTGCTACATCGCTCAGGGGCATGGCATTAAGATGGAGCACCTGGACTACGTGCAGATCCACCCCACGGGCCTGTTTTCGCCGCAGCCGGGCCGCACCTTCCTGATCAGCGAGAGCTGCCGCGGCGAGGGCGCGATTCTGCTCAATGCCGCCGGCGAGCGCTTTACCGACGAGCTTCAGCCGCGCGACGTTGTCGCCGCCGCTATTCGCGAGCAGATGAAGCAGGACGGTACCGAGCACGAGTGGCTGAGCTTCGCCCCCGTCGAGCGCGATGTGGTGACCGGGCACTTTGCCAATATCCGCGCGCGCTGCCTGGAGGACGGCCGCGACATCCTGGACGAGCCCATCCCCGTCACGCCCACGCAACACTACTTTATGGGCGGCGTATGGGTCGACAAGGACGGCCGCACCTCGATGCCCGAGCTCTACGCCGCGGGTGAGACGGCCTGCAACGGCGTTCACGGCAAAAACCGCCTTGCATCAAACAGCCTGCTCGAGGCGCTGGTCTGGGGTCGTCGCGCCGCGTGGTACATGCGTACCGGCGAGTCGCTGGCCGTGGAGCAGGCGGGCGATCCCGCGCTCGATGGCCGTCATCGCGCCCTGAGCGCCGACACCCTGGCAATCGATGATTTGGCCCGTGCCGCCGGCACGCAGGCCGTGGAGGAGTAGACCATGAATCCCATTACCATGAAGCTCGTCGTCGATGATCTGATTCTGCAGGCTCTGCGCGAGGACATTACCTTTGAGGACGTGAGCACGGTGAGCGTGTGCCCCACGGCGCGTCCCGCCACGGTGGAGCTTATCGTCAAGGCCGACGGCATCATCGCCGGCTTGGATGTGTTTGCCCGCACCTTTGAACTGCTGGATTCGCAGAGCTCGGTGCTGCTCGACGTTGCCGATGGCGACGAGGTGCACGCCGGCGACCATGTGGGTCAGGTGCGCGGCGACGCGCGCGTGCTGCTTTCGGGCGAGCGCGTGGCACTCAACTACCTGCAGCGCATGAGCGGTATCGCTACCTATACGCACCAGATGGCCGCGGCGCTCGAGGGCACCAAGACCGTGCTCGTCGATACGCGCAAGACCACGCCGGGCATGCGCGTCTTTGAGAAGGCCGCGGTCGAGATTGGCGGCGGCAGCAACCACCGTTACAACCTGTCGACGGCCGTCATGCTCAAGGACAACCACATCGATGCCGCCGGCGGCGTGACGCGTGCAATCGAGATGGCGCGCGCCCATGCATCGTTTACTGCGACGGTCGAGATCGAGTGCGAGAACCTGGACATGGTGCGCGAGGCCGTGGAAGCCGGTGCCGACATTATCATGCTCGACAATATGACCCATGACGACATGGCGGCCGCTATCGAGCTTATCGCCGGTCGTGCCAAGACCGAGTGTTCGGGCAACGTGGACGCCGACAACATTCGCGCCCTGGCCGATCTGGGTGTCGACTATATTAGCTCGGGCGCCCTGACGCACTCTGCGCCGATTCTCGACCTCTCGCTTAAGCACCTGCGTCTGCTGGACGGTAAATAATGGACGCCCGCGAGCGTCGCCGTGCCATCATGGGCGTGCTCGAGCGAGCCAAGGGCCCCGTCTCCGGCAGCGCACTTGCTCGTGAGGTGGGTGTGAGCCGCCAGATTGTCGTGCAAGACATCGCCCTGCTGCGCGCCGATGGGCACGATATCGTGGCGACCAATCGCGGCTACGTGCTGCAGGAGGCGGCGAGCAGTCCGGCTGTTCCCACGCGCTTGGTCAAGGTTCGCCACGGCGTGGAGCAGGCAGGCGATGAGCTCACGAGTATCGTCGACGCCGGTGGTGCCGTGCTCAACGTGATCGTCAATCACCGCGTGTACGGTAAGATCACGGCCGACCTGGACATCCGCAATCGTCGCGATGTTGAGCGCTACCTGCACGATATCGAGAGCGGCAAGAGCTTTCCACTACTAACGGTGACGAGCGGCTACCACTTCCATCGCATCGCGGCGGAAGACGAGCAGACCCTCGACGAGATCGAGGCCATGCTCAAGGAGAAAGGCTACTTGGCTGACCTCATGCCCTACGAAGACGACCTATCGTAGCCGATGCTGCAAACGCCCCTAAGCGGCAATCTGCAGCGGTGCCAAATTAGTTATCCGCACAAACAAAAAGGAGGCCTCCGCGGCGATGCGGAAGCCTCCTTTTTTGTGCACGGTGTACTTTTGAGTGTGCAAGTGGGGAGTTGTTACTCCTCGACGATCTCAGTGATCGCGCCAGCGGGGCAAGCGTCCTGGCAAGCGCCACAGGCGACGCAGGAGTCCTCGTCAGCGACGGTAGCGACGTCCTGGAGCTCCAGAACGCCAGCGGGGCAGGAGTCGACGCAAACGCCACAAGCGATGCACTCGTCGGCATCAATTACGGGATGAGCCATGGTAGTTTCCTCTCTGTTGACCGACGCTACAGGCGATGCGCGCCGGTTTGATCCGGGCAAAAACATACCACGGGAGCGACCGTTTGCAATACCCTCTGACCGGCATCTTCATACCGTTCGCCGAGTATGCCAAGGTTTACTAAAAAACGCGCAGGTGGGGCCGTTGAGCTGCGCAAATGTTAGCTAAAGGTGACTTGAAATATTGAGCTATTGAGCGCGCCTGCGGAAAGGGCATCCCGTTATTTGGCCGAAAAACGGGTCGTAGTTTCCGGTTGGGCCCGCTAGCGGAAACTGCGACCCGGTATCAGCTCTCAAAACGGGATACGGTTTCCGGTTGAGCCTTCAGACGGAAACCGCGGCCCGGAATCCACGCTCAAAACGGGACGAGCTTTCCGCAAGGCAGCCCCAGGCACCCTCGGACCCAAGCCTCAGCCATCTCTACATAGATCTCGATAGATTTGTCTAGAACTCAAACAGCGCATCTACCTGCGCATTTAAGAACCTAAACTCTTGGCAATAAGAAATCTTATATGAATTGACTTAGATTTTGTATATTCCGGCCCATAAGGGGATACACTACATCCTGAAAGACAAGCCGAAACACCGCTCGGCAGACCGCCGAGTCGGTGCAAACGCACAAGAGAGAGGGAATTTCTAATGGGCAAGATTCTTGGTATCGACCTTGGTACTACTAACTCCGCAATGGCCGTTCTCGAGGGCGGTTCTCCGACCATTATCGTGAACGCCGAGGGCGACCGCACCACCCCGTCCGTCGTGGGCTTCCGTGCCGACGGCGACCGCGTCGTGGGTAAGGCCGCTAAGAACCAGGCTGTCACCAACCCCAAGAACACCGTGTTCTCCATCAAGCGCTTCATGGGCCGCAAGTACTCCGAGTGCACCTCCGAGATCAAGACCGTGCCGTATGAGGTCAAGGAGGGTCAGGGTGGCCGTGCCGTCGTCGACATCGAGGGCAAGGATTACACCGCTGAGCAGGTGAGCGCCATGACGCTCGCAAAGATGAAGGCCGACGCCGAGAAGTATCTGGGCGAGACCGTCACCGACGCCGTCATCACCGTTCCGGCCTACTTCAACGACGCCCAGCGTCAGGCCACCAAGGACGCCGGTAAGATCGCCGGCCTCAACGTCAAGCGTATCGTCAACGAGCCGACCGCTGCTGCTCTGGCCTATGGCCTGGACAAGCAGGGCACCGACCAGCGCATTCTGGTCTTCGACCTGGGCGGCGGTACCTTCGACGTCTCCATCCTCGACCTCGCCGACGGCGTGTTTGAGGTTCTGTCCACCTCGGGCGACAACCACCTGGGCGGCGACGACTGGGATCAGCGCGTCATCGACTGGATGGCCGATAAGTTCCAGCAGGAGAACGGTGTCGACCTGCGTCAGGACCCCATGGCCCTGCAGCGTCTGAAGGAGGCCGCCGAGAACGCCAAGAAGGAGCTCTCCGCTGCCCAGCAGACCACCATCAACCTGCCGTTCATCACCATGAACCAGTCCGGCCCGCTGCACCTCAACTACACGCTGACCCGCGCCGAGTTCGAGAAGATCACCCGCGACCTGCTCGAGCGCTGCAAGCAGCCTGTCACCAACGCCCTGCGCGACGCCAAGCTTAAGCTCTCCGATCTGACCGAGGTCATCCTCGTCGGCGGCTCCACCCGTATGCCCGCTGTCCAGGAGCTCGTCAAGACCATGACCGGCAAGCAGCCCAACATGTCCGTGAACCCCGACGAGGTCGTTGCCGACGGTGCTGCCGTCCAGGGCGGCGTGCTCACCGGCGACGTCGAGGGCATCCTGCTGCTCGACGTTACCCCGCTGTCGCTGGGCGTCGAGACCATGGGCGGCATCATGACCAAGATGATCGACCGCAACACCACGATCCCGACCTCCAAGACCGAGGTCTACTCCACCGCTGCCGACAACCAGACCAGCGTCGAGATCAACGTGCTCCAGGGCGAGCGCGAGCTTGCTCGCGATAACAAGTCGCTCGGTAAGTTCCAGCTGACCGGCATCCCGGCTGCCCGCCGCGGCGTGCCGCAGATCGAGGTCACCTTCGACATCGACGCCAACGGCATCGTCAAGGTCTCCGCTAAGGACAAGGGCACCGGCAAGGAACAGCAGATCACCATTTCCGGCTCCACCGCGCTTTCCGACGACGAAGTCGATCGCATGGTCAAGGACGCCGAGGCTCATGCCGAGGAGGACAAGAAGCAGAAGGAAGAGGTCGAGGTCCGCAACCAGACCGACAGCCTGTGCTACTCCACCGAGCAGACCCTCAACGAGCTCGGTGACAAGGTTTCCGCCGACGTGAAGTCCAAGGCCGAGGCCGCTATCGCCGACGCCAAGAAGGCGCTCGAGGGCTCTGACGTCGAGGCCATCAAGGCCGCCGGCGAGTCCCTGCAGTCCGTGGCCTACGAGCTGGCCCAGGTTGTCTACGCCGACGCTCAGCAGCAGACCGACGGTGCCGCCGGTGCCCAGCCTGCCGATGATGACGTCGTCGACGCCGACTACGAGGTTGTGGACGACGAGGACAAGTAATCATGTCCGCCCGTAAAGCTCGCACGGAGGCGGCCGCCGTTGGTGCCGCCCCCGTTGACTCTGAGGAGAAGGACGTGAAGATTCCCGTAGAGGCCGTCGACGATACCGAGGTCAATGAGGCCCCGGCCGTCGAGGCTGCCGAGAACCAGGTAGAGGATTTCAACAAGGAGGCGACGATGACCGAGGACGAGATGGTGGAAGCCGCTATCCGCGCCGGTGAGGAAGCCGCCGACAACGACTTTAAGCTCAAGTTCGAGCAGGCCCAAAAGGAGCTCGCCGACGTGCGCAGCGAGCTCGATGCTGCGGCAGAGGCCCAGAAGGCCGCCGAGGACAAGGCAAAGGACGCCACCGAGCGCACCGCCCGTCTGCAGGCCGACTGGGAGAACTTCCGTCGCCGCACTGCCAACGAGCGCATCGCCGAGCGCGAGCGCGCGACCGAGAAGCTCGTCACTGCGCTGCTGCCGGTGGTCGACGATATCGAGCGTGCGATCGACCATGCCCGCAGCCAGGAGCTTGCCGACGACTTTAAGCAGTTCGTCGACGGCGTCGACGCGGTGCATGCCAAACTGCTCGATGTGTTTGCGCACGAGGGCGTTGAGCCCATCGACCCCAAGGGCGAGGCGTTCAATCCGCTCGAGCACCAGGCCGTGGGTCGCGTCGAGGACGCGTCGCAGTACGACGAGACTGTCAACGACGTGTACCAGAAGGGCTACCGCATGGCGGACCGCATCCTGCGTTCCGCGATGGTGACGGTGACCTACGGTGGCGAGAAGCGCCCCGCACCGGAGCCCGAAGCGGCGCCCGAGGATGCTGCGGCCGATACGGCCGAGAGCACCGAGGAGTAATTGAGAAGGGCCCCGGGGCAACACCCGGGGCCCTTTCTGGCCTAGTGCCATATGAAAGTATGAGCCGCCGCCCGCTGGGCGACGGATGAAACAGGAGAGGAGCTACGATGGCTGCAGGCAAAACCTTCTATGACATCCTGGGCGTATCCAAGAGCGCCTCCGACAAAGAGATCAAGAGCGCGTTTCGCAAGCTCGCGCAAAAATATCACCCCGATGCCGGCGGCGACGAGGCCAAGTTCAAGGAGATCAGCGAGGCCTACGAGACGCTTTCGGACGAGAAGAAGCGCAAAGAGTACGACCAGATGCTCATGTTTGGCGGTATGCCGGGCGCAGGCGGCGCGTATGGCGGCGGCTACGGTGCCGGCGCGGGTGCCAGCGGCTGGGGCGACATCTTCGACAGCATCTTTAGCGGCAACGGTGCCTGGGGTAGCGATTGGGGCTCGGGCTTTGCCGGGGCTGCGGGCGCTGCCGGTGCCGGCGCGGGTCGCAGCCGCGCTCGCAAGGGCGGCGACCTGTCGTTGACTGTCGACGTAACGGCCGAGGATGCGTTCCGCGGCGTGACGCACAAGGTCACCTACCGCATTCCCTCGACAGGCGAGCAGCAGATCATCACGGTCTCGGTGCCTGCGGGTGCGGTCGACGGCGGCAAGCTGCGCTACAAGCGTCGCGGCGAGTATGGCGTTGCGGGTGGCGAGCGCGGCGACCTGGTCGTGACCACGCATGTGGAGGAGCACCCGCTGTTTAAGCGCAAAGGCGCCGACGTGACCATGGAGGTACCGGTCTCGGTCTACGAGGCGGCGCTCGGCTGCACGGTGGACGTGCCGACGCCCGGCGGTGCGACGGTTCGTCTGAAGGTGCCCGCGGGTACCCAGACGGGCAAGAAGTTCCGCTTTAAGGAGATGGGCGCGCCCGACGTTAAGCACCGTGGCCGTACGGGCGCGCTGCTCGTCGAGATCAAGGTGCAGGTTCCCACGAACCTGTCCGACGATGAGCGCGATGCCATGACCAAGCTGCGCGAGGCCGACACGCGCGATTATCGCGAGAAGGTCAACCGTTACAAGGCGACGTACTAGGGCGGTCGTGGCGCACGCCCGCGCCCGCGGGCTTATGATGGACGATAACGAGACGGAAAGGGGTCAGGTAGCATGGCCGAGGACAATAGGAATAAACCGCTGTACATGATCAGCGTGGCGGCCGAGTTGACCGGCATGCATCCGCAGACTCTGCGCGTCTACGAGTCCAAGGGCCTGGTGAACCCCCAGCGCTCGGGCGGCAATACGCGCCTGTATTCGCGTGCCGATATCGAGCGCCTGGAGCTCATCAACCAGCTGACCGACGAGGGCATCAACCTTGCCGGCGTGGTGCGCATCCTCGATATGAAGGAGCGTGCCGAGGAGCGCGAGCGCGAGAATGAAAAGCTCCGTGCCCGCGTGCGCCAGCTCGAGGACGAGCTGCACGAGTACAAGATGCAGAAGAAGATCACCGCCCTGGCCCCGCGCGACGGCTCAGTTAACCCCGAACAGGTCATGCGCAAACTTTTGGGCGCCGGCGGGGATCTCTAGGTTACGGCGTTTTACCAAACGCCGTAACCGGCCGACGCTGCGCGCCGCCCAGGGCGACAATTTGTCATTCAAAAGGCGAGGCATGACCAGAAGGTCAATGCCTCGCCTTTTTCATGCCAACTTGTTCGCCCTGGACGTCGCTCGCTGTCCGTCCTCTACCTGCGGCGTTGCCTTGCTCCGGATGCGGTAGTCATTGGGGACGTTCTTAAATGAGTGGTCAAGGGGGACACTCTTGCGGTATTTGGCACTTGGGGACGTTCCTTATGTGCCGGCACTTTGGGACACTCCTTGTCAAGAGATTGGCGAAAGATGCTTGTCATGTACTTTACTGAGATAAAGTGAACGTGCAGATTCGTAACCCACTTGCAACCGTTCTATGGCACGATATTGAACGAATGTATGCTATGCGCCCAAATCTCTTGGGCAGAGTGGGAGACAGTATGGTCAAGCTGTACGAGGACGGCATCTACCTGCGCGGCGGCAGCGAGGTTGTGCCTGCGGCTGAGGCTGCCGAGCACGGTATTACGCAGGCGCCCGAGGATGCCAAGCGCGGTACCATCGCGTATTCGATCCTCCAGGCACACAATACGTCCGGCAATCCCGAGGCGCTCAAGATTCGCTTCGACGCCATGGCGAGCCACGACATCACCTTTGTCGGCATCATCCAGACGGCGCGCGCCTCGGGCATGGAGCAGTTCCCGCTGCCCTACGTGCTCACCAATTGCCATAACTCGCTATGCGCCGTGGGCGGCACCATCAACGAGGACGATCACGTCTTTGGCCTTTCCGCGGCCAAGAAGTATGGCGGCATCTTCGTTCCGCCGCACATCGCCGTCATCCACTCCTTTATGCGTGAGAACTTCGCCGGCTGCGGCAAGATGATCCTGGGTTCCGACTCGCACACCCGCCATGGTGCCCTGGGTACCATAGCCGTGGGCGAGGGCGGCGGCGAGTTGGCAAAGCAGCTGCTGCGCGACACCTACGATGTCGCCTATCCCGGCGTCGTCGCCATCTACCTTACGGGCGCCCCGCGCCCCGGCGTCGGCCCGCACGATGTGGCGCTCGCCATCATCCGCGCCGTCTTTGCCAAGGGCTACGTCAAGAACAAGGTCATGGAGTTCGTGGGCCCCGGCATCGCGAGCATGACGACCGACTACCGCAACGGCGTCGACGTCATGACCACCGAGACCACCTGCCTGTCGAGCATCTGGGCCACCGACGAGGACACGCACGCGTTTTTGACCATGCACGGCCGCGGCGACGACTACCGCGAGCTCAAGCCCGCCGATGTTGCCTACTACGACGGCTGCGTCGAGGTCGATCTGTCGAGCATCAAGCCCATGATCGCGCTGCCGTTCCATCCTTCTAACGGCTTTGAGATTGACGAGCTCAACGAGAACCTCGAGGACATCCTGCACGAGGTCGAGCTCGAGGCTGCCAAGATCGGCGAGGGCAAGACGCACTTTAGCCTGCTCGATAAGATCGTCGACGGCAAGCTGCGCGTGCAGCAGGGCGTTATCGCCGGCTGCTCGGGCGGCAACTACGACTCCGTGGTCCAGGCTGCTCGCGTGCTCAAGGGCGCCAACACCGGCTGCGGCGAGTTCTCGCTGTCGGTCTATCCCACGAGCCAGCCCGTGGCGCTCGAACTTACGCGTCGTGGTTACATCTACGACCTCATGGAGGCCGGTGCGATCGTGCGCACGGCGTTCTGCGGCCCGTGCTTCGGCGCCGGCGACACGCCCGCCAACAACGGCCTTTCGATCCGCCACACCACGCGCAATTTCCCCAATCGCGAGGGTTCCAAGCCGGGCAACGGCCAGCTGAGCGCCGTGGCCCTGATGGACGCCCGCTCCATTGCGGCGACGGCGGCCAACGGCGGCATCCTGACGCCGGCGACCGACCTGCCCGAGGAGACCTGGGACGAGGCCTGCGAGTACACCTTCGACGACGCGCCGTACAAAAAGCGCGTGTACTGGGGCTTTGGCAAGGCTGAGCCGGCCGACGAGCTGGTCGAGGGCCCCAACATCAAGCCGTGGCCCGCGATGGAGCCTCTCGGCGACGACATCCTGCTCAAGGTGTGTTCCAAGATCATGGACCCGGTCACCACGACCGACGAGCTCATTCCCTCGGGCGAGACGAGCTCCTTCCGCTCCAACCCGCTGGGTCTGGCCGAGTTTACGCTCAGCCGCCGCGATCCGGCCTACGTGGGTCGCTCCAAGGAGGTCGACGCCGTGGAGAAGCGCCGCGTGGCCGGCGAGGCAGCAGGCGATCTGGCGGCACTCGATGCCGAGCTTGCGGGCGTGTTTGAGGCGCTGGCCGGCGCGGGTGTCGCTGCCGATGCCAAGGCGACTGAGTACGGCTCCATGCTCTACGCCAAGAAGCCCGGCGACGGTTCTGCCCGCGAGCAGGCCGCGAGCTGCCAGCGCGTGATCGGCGGTCTGGCAAACATCGTCCACGAGTACGCCACCAAGCGCTATCGCTCCAACGTGATGAACTGGGGCATGGTGCCCTTCCAGATGGAGGCCGAGCCCAACTTTGAGGTGGGCGATTACGTCTTTGTGCCGGGTATCCGCGCCGCGCTCGATGGCGACCTAAAGGACATCGCCGCCTACGTGGTGCGTGCCGACGGTACGGTCGAGCAGATTGGGCTCTACATTGCCGATATGACGGCAGAGGAGCGTGCCATCGTCAAGGCCGGCTGCCTGATCAACTACAACAAGTTCAAGGCCGCTGCCGAGTAACGCACTTAATTGTCCGCCCGGGGCTTACCCTTTCCCGCCCGCTCACGCGCTTCGCGAGGGTCGCGTTCGGGAAAGGGTAAGCCCCGGGCTACATTTCTGCGTTCTCGTTGGGTCTTGAGGGACGCTAATAAATAGACTTGCTTGATGCCGCCTCTGTTATCGGAGCGGCTTCTTTTGTCGAAAACCACCATGAAGGGGTAGGCGCCTTTGCGGTGGTTCCGTTTGTCTCGACCTGTAACATCTGGGCCCCTATTTGACGAGCGGCTGTTACAGATTGAGACAAACAATCGCCGCCGATCATTTCATCTCGATCTGTAACATCTAGGATTGAAAAGGGCCGCTAGATGTTACAGATCGAGACAGTGGAACATCGGAACCGAAACCACCACAAAGGTGCCTGCCTGGCGGGTCCTTATTTCGATGGGGCCCAGGTTATTTCATCGTCAAATAGCCAAGTGCGTGCTGAGCCACTGTCGCGCGCTGTCTGTGGATCGGGCTCGCAAGTTTGTTCGTAGGCATCCTCGGTACACCGATCCATAAAATCGACGACTGCCGTCTGGTCGCCTTCCATGACGTAGATCACGTTGCCATCCGAGATATAGACTCCCGGCCCTTCGTTGTCCACGTAGCCGGGGTCGTATGAAACGTTGCACAGTCTGCTCCCGTTTGCCGCATCGAGTTCAAGGGTCGAATAATACCCGCCATTCATTTGGCCTTTCTTGGCTCGATATATTGCGGCGCCGTACCATCGCTTAAACGTCTTGCCTTTGAGTAAACTGGTTGCCTTGCCGATAAGCTGCTCATCTTGGGTATAGCGCGTGGCTCCAAGTTCGATTCGGGGATAGTTACTGACCCCAAGCGCTGCGGGCGTACCGTCGAAATCGACGGTGATTGAATCGGGTTTGACGATATCGGTGAGGATTTCGATGGGGTAGCTTACGGTTTCAACCGCCGCCTGCGTTGCCGAGGCAGGGAGAAATGCGAGATAGATAATGCCCACGCCGACTGCGGTAATTGCAAACGCTAAGACGAGCAGGCCGATATAGGTGGAGCGTTTCACGGTGGGGCACCTCTCATGTAATATGCAATCATTAAGATAAATGATACAAGCTTACGACAATATTCAAAAGAAAGCGACCGCCCGGAATGAGAGGGCTAAAAGGCCCTATTGGGCTTCGATTTGACCTCTAATAGAAATAATTGCCCCACTCATTCTGGGCGGGAGGTCAATAATTGAGTCCACGAGTCTTGAGCGATACTATTCTCACTAAACTCGCTATTTTCACTATAAGCACTATAAATACGATAGGGAGGACGACGAGAACATTGTGGCGTGCGATAGCTAAGCCGTTTAAACCGGGCTCTGACCTTGAATCTCCGCCTCTATCTGTGCGAACGGGCTATTGTCGGTTCTCGATTCCATCGCTGCGTTCTCGTTGGGTCTTGGGATCGCCAAACGTAGACTGGGCTTGATGTCGCCTCTTTTAATCGGGGCTGATTCTTCTCTGGACCACCACAAAGGGGACGGGCACCTTTGTGGTGGTTCTTGGTTTGTCTCGATCTGTAACAGTTAGACCCTAATTTGCCGAGTAGGTGTTACAGATTGAGACGAACGGGCGCCGCTGGTCATTTCATCTTGATTTGTAACATCTGGAGCCATAAACAGTCGCTAGATGTTACAGATTGAGATAGTAAGGGGATGAGGCCGCAGCGGGTGAGCGCGCCTGTCCCCTTTGTGGTGATTTTCCATGTCATGAGAGCACTCAGAAAATCTTATATATAGAGACTTAGATTTGTGTATAAGATCGTACAAAGCTGGCAACAATACTTCTCGAACAACGTGAAGCCGCCCCGTAGGGCGGCCGCCCCAAGAGAGGTGATTCCATGAGAATCGATAAGCTAGCAATGACGTCGCGCGAGGCGCTGCAGACCGCCATGAGCACGGCCGCCGACGCGCAGGCCGGCGCGGTGGAGCCGATTCACTTACTGTCTGCCCTGCTCGGTGCCGGCGAGCGCAATATCTCCGTGATCATCGAGCGCATCGGTGCCGACCCGGCTCAGCTCGCACGCTCCACACAAGATGCCATCGACCATGCGCCTAAGGTTTCGGGCGAGGGCCAGCAGATGGGTCTTTCCAATGAGCTCGTCCGCGTCATCGAAAAGGCCGAGAAGAAGGCCACCAAGATGGGCGACAGCTTTGTGGTGACTGAGCATCTGCTGATGGCGCTTGCCGAGGACAAGGGCGAGGCGGGCCGCGTACTGCGCGACGCCGGCGTCACCAAGGAGCGCATCGAGCAAGTCTACGAGGAGCTGCGTGGCGATGACCGCGTGACGTCTGCCGAGGACAAGACTCAGTTTGAGGCACTGGAGCAGTACGGTCGCAACATCTGCGATCTGGCCCGCGCCGGCAAGCTCGACCCGGTCATCGGCCGTACCGATGAGATTCGCCGCACCATCCAGGTCCTGTCCCGTCGCACCAAGAACAACCCCGTGCTCATCGGTGAGCCGGGCGTCGGCAAGACGGCCATCGTCGAGGGCATCGCCCAGCGTATCGTGGCCGGCGACGTGCCGAGCACCCTGCGCGACCGCGACCTTATCGAGCTCGACATGAGCGCGCTGGTCGCCGGCGCCAAATACCGCGGCGAGTTCGAGGACCGCTTGAAGGCCGTGCTCAAGGAAGTGCAAAAGTCCGAGGGCAAGGTCATCCTGTTCATCGATGAGCTCCACACCATCGTGGGCGCGGGTGCCACCGAGGGCTCCATGGACGCCGGCAACATTCTCAAGCCGGCGCTTGCCCGTGGCGACTTGCACGCGATCGGCGCGACCACGCTCGACGAATACCGCAAGTACATCGAAAAGGACGCGGCGCTCGCGCGTCGTTTCCAGACCGTGATGGTGAGCGAGCCTACCGTCGAGGACACCATCTCGATCCTGCGTGGCCTCAAGGAGAAATACGAGATCTTCCACGGTGTGCATATCACCGATAGCGCGCTCGTGGCAGCTGCCGACCTCTCCGATCGCTACATCGCCGACCGCTTCCTGCCCGACAAGGCCATCGATTTGGTCGATGAGGCGGCAAGCCGCCTGCGCATGGAACTCGACAGCATGCCGGTCGAGATCGACGCCACCACGCGTCAGCTCACTCAGCTGCAGATCGAGGAACAGGCGCTCATGAAAGAGACCGATGACGCCTCCAAGGAGCGTCTGGAGGCCCTGCGCCAGGAGATTGCCGAGGTCCAGGAAAAACTCAACGTGCAAAAGGCCGGCTGGCTCAACCAGAAGAACGCCATCGACCACGTGCAGGAGCTTAAGAGCCAGCTTGACGAGGCCAAGAGCGAAGAGGAGCGCGCGACGCGTAACGGCGACCTGGGCCGTGCGTCCGAGCTGCGCTATTCCGTGATCCCGGGTCTGCAGCAACAGATTCAGGATTCCGAGGCTGCGCTCGAGGCACAAAAGCAGCAGGACGGCGAGGGCCTCAACGAACAGGTGACCTCCGATGAGATCGCCGAGGTCGTGAGTGCCTGGACCGGCGTGCCCGTGTCCAAGATGATGCAGGGCGAGCTCGACAAGTTGAAGGGCTTGGAGGGTGAGCTGCATAAGCGCGTCATCGGCCAGGACGAGGCCGTCTCCGCCGTCGCCGCAGCTGTGCGCCGCAGCCGTGCGGGCCTCTCCGATCCGGACAAGCCCATTGGCAGCTTCTTCTTCCTGGGCCCCACCGGCGTGGGTAAGACCGAGCTCGCCAAGGCTCTAGCCGAGTGCCTGTTCGATGACGAGCGCGCACTCGTGCGTATCGACATGTCCGAGTACATGGAGAAGTTCAGCGTCCAGCGTCTGATCGGTGCGCCCCCGGGATACGTGGGATACGACGAGGGCGGCCAGCTCACCGAGGCCGTGCGCCGTCGTCCGTATTCCGTGATCTTGCTCGACGAGATGGAGAAGGCTCACCCGGATGTCTTCAACGTGCTGCTGCAGGTGCTTGACGACGGCCGTCTGACCGACGGTCAGGGTCGCCAGGTATCCTTCAAGAACACGATCATCATCATGACGTCTAACGTGGGCTCCAAGGCTATCGCTGAGCTTTCCGGCAAGGACGAGGAGGAGATGCGCCATCAGGTCGACGCGGCCATGGCTCAGACCTTCCGCCCCGAGTTCCTCAACCGTATCGATGATATCGTGGTGTTCCATCCGCTTGGCATGGCGCAGATCGAGAAGATCGTCGACATCCAGCTCGCCGACGTCCGCGCGCGTCTGGCCAAGGAGCGCATGACGCTTGCCATCACCCCGGCGGCCAAGCAGATGCTCGCCGTGGGCGGCCTGGACCCGGTCTTTGGCGCCCGTCCGCTCAAGCGTCTGGTTCAGCGCGAGGTCGTGGATGCCATCGCCGCCGCTATCATCGACGGCACGGTGCGCGAGGGCGATCAGGTGACGGTCGATGCCGACAAGGACGGCGGCTTTACCGTCGTGTGCGACAACACGCCGGCGGCCACCTATGAGGTCCCCGACGCCGAATAGATTTATGGGACATGCCTTAAAATCTGCCAGCCGTCTCTAAACGCCAAGGGCGGCGGATCCAATTGGATCCGCCGCCCTTTTTCGTGCGACAATCGTTGATGTTGAGCATGAGTACATGGCAAGGAGATATGCAGATGAAAGACGAGATCAAAACAAGTGCGCCGGCGCCCAAGCCCACGTCCAAACCGGCGCCCAAGCCGCGCGACCCCTACATTCGCGCCGAGAACGAGGACGATGACGGTTACGATCCCTACAGCGACCGTCGCCCCGAGCGCGAGCCAATGTTCGAAGCCGACCCGTGGCGCTGAGTGCCACCCAAAAGGCCACCAATAAGTTGCGGTGAAATAGGGACTGTTTTGCGGTTTGACCAGCAAAAACAGTCCCTATTTCACCGCAACTGCGTTAGGGATGTGGGTGTTGGGTGGCCGTCTTCGGCCCGGCTAGTCCTGGGCTTTGATGCTCGGCAGCAGGATCTGCGCGAGGTAGTCGGTCTCGAGCTTGGTCGCAGCGTCGGCCTTGCCGTCTTTACCGACCAGTACGTTCTTGATTTGGCTATAGGTGTAGCGGTTGCCAGTCGTGAGCTCGACAAGCTCAATGGCCGTGTCCATGGGGTAGGTCGACACGGGATTCTGCGTCCGTCCGTTGATGGTCTGGGGCACCACGTACGGATAGACGGGGCCGCTGGCGTAGACGGTATAACCGTTGCCTAGGTTGGCCGCACCCAAAACCGCATCGCCCTCATCGGGCGTAAAGCTCTCGCCCTCGCGCACCGCGACGAGCGTCACGATCGGCGTATCGCTGTCGCCTGCAAGATAGATGCATAGCGTGCTGCCATTTTGCCAAGTCTCGACCTTGCCGCACCACTCGACGGGGATATCGAGCTGGTAGAGGTCGGTTGCCTTGTGGCGAGCGTCAGCATCACGGGATGCCTGTGCCTTTTGAGCGCTCACGGCATTGACGGCGGCGTCGCGCCGCGCGGTTGCCGCCTGCTGGAGCACCTTGGCGGTGGCGGCGGGGCTCGCGCCTCCCTCCTCGGCATACTTGGCGGCGGCATCGATCTGGTCGTCGGTTACCGTGTCGGCTGAAGGCACCTTGAGCTTAAAGGTAGCCTGGGCACTTAAATCCTGTCCATCGCTCTTAACGGTGACCTGCGTCTTGGTGGTCGGGACGGTATAGATGGTGCCGTCGGCCGCGATGGGGGAGGCGGCGATGGAGAGCGTGTAATCGCCGGGCAGCAGTTTGATGCCGCGGCCGTGCTCGTCAACATAGAGCGTTTCGCTCACGGAGGAGCCATCAGCGTCCTGACCGCTTACCTGTACGGGAATCTTGGAGCCGGTGGAGCAGTCGAGGCCCGCGGCATGCACGCCAATCTGCACTGACATCATCGTGTGGGCATTGGCGGCGACAGCGGCAGCCTGCTCTTGCTGATATCCGTTCCAGGCAGCATAGCCTGCACCGCCGGCGACAAGCGCGACGGCCACGACACCGGCGACCATCAGATTGCGGCGCTTGGGCGACATCTTGCGATGGCGGACCTCGGCTTCGTGTGCCGAGGGGACGGACGGCAGGGGAATATCGCCCATGGCGATGGTCTCATCCACGGCTGGTGCGGAACCCAGGCCAGGAAGCTCGCGGGTCAGCGAATCCTCGGCCGGCAAGCTGTCGAGCAAGACGGTTTCCTCGCCTGTGTCGGATTCGGGCTGGTTGCCGGCCTCGCTTTCGGTGTCTTCGTGATCTGCCTCATCTTCGGCAGGCTCGACGTCGTCTGCATCCTGATCATCGGACTGCGCCTCGGCTTCCGGCTCATCCTGCACATCAACGCCCGAATCGTCAAACGCAATCTCATCGAGTGAAATCCGGTCTAAGCTCTCCAAGGCCTCAGCGCAAGCTTCTGCATCTTGGGCCGCATCCTCTTGACCCATCGTCTCATCTTTCATATATCCCCCAAGCTCAATATCGGGACAACACTGTACCCAAAAACGGGACCCCATAGAGCCGCCGTATGATTTGAAATCCGATTTTATATATGCGCATGTTTTTGAATAGATGAATAAGACGCAACGACAAAAGCCCCCGGAAAGCGAGTGAAACGCTTTCCGGGGGCTCTGCGAGACATTGGATTGAAAATCCTGGCGGGCGGGCCTATGCCCAAGCGCCAACAGCGACCAACATGTTACTCGGCGTGAGCGTAATCAACCTTGGCGCGGCGAGCGGTGGCCTTCTCCCAATCGCTGGTGCCCTCAAAGACATCCTGCTTGTAGGGATTGCGGCCGAGCTTCTTGGCGCGGTAGGCGATGTAGATGATCGCGGCGACGTTGGCGACCAGTGCGGCGATTGAGACCGCGGTAGCGGCGCCGGGGTCGAGCGTGGAGTGGGTCACAAAGATGGACTCCTCCTGGAAGTACGGGAACACCTGGGCAAACATGCACCAAATAGCCAGCGTAAAGGCGCGGTTCTGGATCCAGCCGCCCTTGTTCCAGATAAAGGCGGCGACGGTGGGCGCCAGCAGCAGCGCAAAGCCGCAGAACCAGGAGTGGGTGGGCAGGCAGTTGTAGGTGTAGCAGAAGTTCCAGATATCGTAGGCGATAATGTAGACCCAGGTCATATCGGGCCACAGCATGTCGGTCTGATCCTCGGAGGCGTAGACGCTCCACCAACCGGTCATGCAGAAGATGTTGATGATACCGGCGATGCCGTTGAACACGTTGTTCCAGCCGGCCAGCTGCGTGGCACCTTCGGAGGTGACCCAGGTGGACTCGCCCAGGACAAAGAAGTGATAGGCGCTCTCAAAGTCGGACACGACGGCGATCATGATGTTGATGGCGACGATCACAAACGGCCATGCGCGGAACCAATGCGCCTTGCCGATCTTGCCCCACTGGTACTTAATGGCAATGAAGCCCCAGCAACCGGCCAGCGCCGCGTATACCTTGGCGTAGTGGAACCAGCTGTTCTGGTACACATGGGTGGGGTTGGTGAGCGCCCACTCGGCACCCTGTGAGACGCCGATGGCGATGGCGACGCAGTAGATGGTCATGGCCAGCGGAGCCACGCCAAAGATGATTGCCGCGCCCAGCTTGGTGCGGCGGCCGACCTCGTTGAGCACGATCAGGCCAATAAAGACCATGGCCCAGCCGGCCCAGTGGATAAGGGTATCGCTACCCCAAACATCGAACAGCATGCTGCTCTCCTTTCACACGCCCGCGGCCCCTCTTCTGATCGCGGGCAGTTTGGCCAAATGTCGTCAGTTCTGGGGCTTGCGCTCCGGATACTTGGCGGTATAGCCCTCGATGTGGAGCGTCGAGGCGATGATTTCCTTGACCGTCTCGTCGGGCACATCGGGGTGCGTGCGGATATACATCAACAACCCCATGATGAGGGTGTAGAACGTCTCGTAGACATGGTCGATGCGCAGCTCGTGGTGGGCGACAAAATCCACCACGGTGGTGTCGCAGATATACTGCGCCACACGCTGGACCACGTTGTGCAAAAAGCCGCCGTAGAGCGCGCCGCTGTTGGAGGTCAGAGTGTGCGGCAGTTCGTGGCCGCTGGCGACCAGGCGCTTAAAGAGCGGGGCGACGGTGTCGAGCGCGCCCTCGATATCACCGACGGTGCGGTTGGCATTCCACTGCTCGAGCTCGGAGATAAAACCGTCGATTGCCTCGTCCATGACGGCGGTGACGGCGGCGTCCATGTCGGCGAAGTAGTGGTAGAACAATGAACGCGTGCAGCCGGCTCGCTTGGTCACGGCCGATACCGATAGGTGGGACACGCCCAGCTCGGAGCTTACGGTGCGCACGGCATCGAGGATCTCGCGACGGCGTTCGTCGCCCGTCAGGCGCTTTGCCGCGCTATCGGATGCGGGGACGGCATCGACCACAGAGGTACCTGCTGTGTTGTTGCCCATGTTTTGCCGCCTTTCATCCTCTTTTGCCTGACCGTTCGCCTAACAGTCTTGAATATTGTTGACGGTTCGTCAATACTATTTTTGACACAATGTCAACAATGGCGGGTGAACGGCATGGGGGCATGCCCGGCCTGCAAAAAAAGAGGGGTGCCGCGGTCCCGCCGGGCTGTGGCAAGAGAAGGGACAACCATGATTCTCAACGGACCGGGGATTAGCTACACCGAGCCCGACATCGGTTCGGAGTTCGTGCTGCCGCTGCCGGAGCATCCGCGCGAGGCCATCGTCAAGCTGTGCGAGCACTGCACCAACCGTCTGCTGCATCGCGATGAGCTGCTGGGCTACGAGTACTGGTCGTTTGCCGAGGCTGCAACCGACGAGCAGGCCGAAGTGCTCTGCAAGATGAAGATGCGCCGTCCCTATACGCTGCCTGAGATGGTCAAGCTCACCGGCATGCCCGAAGCCGATATCGAGAAGATGCTCGACGACATGAGCTACACGGGTCTGCTCGAGTACAACTGGGAAAACCCCGAGCGCGCCAAGCAGTGGGTGCTGCCCATGCTGGTGCCGGGTTCCGCCGAGTTCCTCAACATGCGCGTGAGCCAGCTCGAGGAGCACCCGGTCTATGCCAAGTTCTTTGAGCAGGCGTCCAAGGGACCGCTGTCCAAGGCCACGCCGATGGTGCCGCCCGGTGGTGCCGGCATCGGCATGCATGTCATTCCGGTCGAGAAGGCTATCGATGCCGCGAGCACGTCGGTGCCGATCGAGCATATCGAGCATTGGCTCGACAAATACGATGGCAAATATGCCGCTAGCACCTGCAGCTGCCGCGCGAGCCGTCGCGTGATGGGTGAGGGCTGCGCCGACGACCCCGCCGACTGGTGCATTGCCGTGGGCGATATGGCCGACTATGTGGTTGAGACCGACCGCGGCCATTACGTGACGCGCGACGAGGTCTACGACATCCTGCGCCAGGCCGAGGACAACGGCTTTGTGCACCAGATCACCAATATCGACGGCGAGAACAAGATCTTCGCTATCTGCAACTGCAACGTCAACGTGTGCTACGCCCTGCGCACCTCTCAGCTGTTCAACACGCCCAACCTGTCGCGCTCGGCCTATGTCGCCAAGGTCGAGAAGGACAAGTGCGTGGCCTGCGGTCGCTGCGTTGAGGTGTGCCCGGCCGGCGCCGCCAAGCTCGGCCAGAAGCTCTGCAGCAAAAAGGCCGGCGGGCAGGTGCCCGAGTATCCGCGCCAGGAGCTGCCCGACGCCACCAAGTGGGACCACACCAAGTGGTCGCCCAACTACCGCAACGACAACCGCATCGAGACGCACAAGTCCGGCACCGCTCCCTGCAAGACGGCCTGCCCCGCGCACGTTGCCGTTCAGGGCTATTTGAAGCTCGCGGCTCAGGGTCGCTATGACGAGGCCCTAGCACTCATTAAGCGCGAGAACCCGCTGCCCGCTATCTGCGGCCGTGTGTGCAACCGCCGCTGTGAGGATGCCTGTACCCGCGGCCGTGTGGACGCCGCCGTGGCCATCGACGAGGTCAAGAAGTTCATCGCCCAGCGCGATCTGGATGCCGCGACTCGCTATGTCCCACCTGTGGTGACCCCGACGCGTGCCGGCGGCTTCGACCAGAAGATTGCCATCATCGGCGCCGGTCCGGCCGGTCTGTCCTGCGCCTTCTATCTGGCCGAGAAGGGCTACAAACCCGTCGTGTTCGAGAAAAACGAGCGCCCGGGCGGCATGCTCACCTATGGCATTCCCAGCTTTAAGCTGCAGAAGGATGTTATCGAGGCCGAGGTCGAGATCATTCGCCTGATGGGCGCCGAGTTCCGCTATGGCGTGGAGGTCGGTCGCGACGTGACGCTCGACGAGCTGCGCGCGCAGGGCTTTAAGGCCTTCTACGTGGCCATTGGCTGCCAGGGCGGCCGCCTTGCCGGCATTCCGGGCGAGGATGCCGAGGATGTGACCGTGGCCGTCGACTTCTTGCGCGAGGTCAACAGCGGCAAGGTCGACGCGCTGCCCGGCCGCACCATCGTGGTGGGCGGCGGCAACGTGGCCATCGACGTGGCCCGCAACGCCTGCCGTCTGGGCTCCGAGCACGTTGAGATGTTCTGCCTGGAGAGCGAGGCGCAGATGCCCGCCAGCGAGGAGGAGCGTCGCGAGGCCGTTGAGGACGGCGCGCACATCAGCTGCGGCTGGGGTCCCAAGGAGGTTCACCTGGACGAGGCCGGTCGTGTGTGCGGTATCACCTTCAAGCGCTGCACGCGTGTCTTTGACGACGAGGGCCGTTTTGCGCCCGAGTACGACGAGAACGATCTGCGCCGTGTCGATGCCGACCGTGTCATCATGTCGATTGGCCAGTCCATTGTGTGGGGCGACCTGCTGGCTGGCTCCAAGGTGGAGCTCGGCCGCGGCCAGGGCGCCCTTGCCGATCCCCAGACCTATCAGACCGCCGAGCCCGACATCTTTGTGGGCGGCGACGTCTATACCGGTCCGAGCTTTGCTATCGATGCCATCGCCGCCGGTCACGAGGCCGCCGTGTCCATCCATCGCTTTGTGCAGCCGGGCTCCACGCTCACCATCGGCCGCAACCAGCGCCGCTACACCGCGCTCGACCGCGACGACGTTGTGCTCGAGAGCTACGATAACGCGAGCCGCGAGGTTGCGCATGTGGACCGCGAACGCGAGAAGGCCGCGCCGTTTAGCGAGTACGTTGAGACCTTTACCGAGGAGCAGGTGCGCGCCGAGACCGCCCGCTGCCTGGGCTGCGGTGCCTCAATCGTCGATCCCAACAAGTGCATCGGCTGCGGCCTGTGCACCACCAAGTGTGCGTTTGACGCCATCCATCTGGATCGCGACCGCCCCGAGTGCTCAACGATGGTCAAATACGAACAAAAGCTCCCAAGCCTCGGCAAGTATGCGCTCAAGCGCGCCATCAAGATTAAGTTTGGTCATTAGGTTCCGCCGTTCTAACGAACGGCGGCACTGCCGACGCTGCGCGGCGCCCAGGCACCCCATCTTGCCCCTCAACTTCGGCGCCGCGGGCAAAAGCCCAGCGGACGCCTTGTTTCGGGGCAACCTGGGGCACCTGGATCGCCGCTCGCTGACGTTTGGCTGACATCGCATCAACCATTGTTGAAAGGTATTCGCCTTGCATGAATTAGGGATTGTGTATCACATTATTCGCGATGTCGAGAATGTGGCGCGCGCTCATGGCGTGCGTCGCGTTTCGAGCGTGACGTTGCTACTGGGCGAGGTCTCGGGCGTCGTTCCCGACTTGCTGCTCGACGCTTGGCGCTGGGCAGCAGATAAAAAGCCTATAACCGAGGGCGCGGAGCTTATCGTGGAGCCCGTCGAGGCCGTGACACATTGCGAGGCGTGCGGCTGCGACTACGCGACGGTCGAGCACGGCAAGACCTGTCCCCAGTGCGGTAGCGGCGAGACCTATTTGCTGCAGGGCCAAGAGGTAATGATCAAACAGATCGAGACCCCCGACGAGGACCCGGCAGACGCTGCTCCTGACGGCCTCTCCGACGCCCCTGATGCCGTCGACGCCGCCAACCCTCTCCACATCGCCTAACATCCAATGACTACATGGGCTAGAGTTCTAAACATATTTGCTTCGGTTAGTCAAGTCATGTCTGTTTAAACAAAATGGCGGCACGCAGACGCATTGGGATCCACCTAAAAGGGGTCTTAACGAACAGTGCACTTCTATATGTCTTTGAAAGCAATCTGCAAATCACGTTTTAGCAGGCAATAAGCTGTAAACCGGCAACGTAATCAATTTGTAACAAACTTAGACGTTTAAACAAATAATCCAACCTTTTGCGAATTTAGCTATAATTCCACAATCCAAACAGGTATACTCCTTTCATGTCGTGTAGGAAATACGTAGACAAAAAGGAGGTTATGTGATGGTAAGTATTGTTCTTGCTAGCCACGGGGACTTGGCAGCTGGAATCAAGCAGACGGGCTCGATGGTCTTTGGCGATCAGCCGTCTGTTGCCGTGGTCTCGCTCGAGCCGAGCATGGGCCCCGACGATTTCCGTGCCAAGGTCGAGGAAGCAGTCGCTTCCTTCGAGGACCAGGAGCAGGTGCTCTTCCTCGTTGATCTGTGGGGCGGCACGCCGTTCAACCAGATCAGCGGGCTCATCGAGGGCCACGATTCCTGGGCTATCGTCACCGGTGTCAACCTGCCTATGCTCATCGAGGCATATTCGCAGCGCTTTGACGCAAAGAACACTGCACATGCGATCGCAAAACATCTCGTGACTGAGGCTAAGGCTGGCGTGCGTGTCAAGCCCGAGTCTCTGGAGCCCGAGGAGAAGAAGCCGGCTGCGGCCGCCGCTGCTCCTGCAGGCGCCATCCCTCCGGGAACGGTCATCGGCGATGGGCACATCAAGATCGCCCACGTCCGTATCGACACCCGTCTGCTTCATGGTCAGGTGGCCACCACGTGGACCAAGCAGATCAACCCCAACCGCATCATCGTGGTTTCCGACGGCGTTGCTCACGACGAGCTCCGCAAGACCATGATCGAGCAGGCTGCCCCTCCGGGAGTCCATGCCAACGTCGTGCCCATCAAGAAGATGGCCGAGGTCGTCAAGGACACGCGCTTTGGTGACACCAAGGCCATGCTGCTCTTCGAGAACCCGCAGGATCTGCTTAAGGCCATCGAGGCCGGCGTCGACATCAAGGAAGTCAACATTGGTTCCATGGCTCACTCCAAGGGCAAGGTCGTCGTCACCAACGCCGTCGCTATGGGCGATGATGACGTTAAGACTCTCGAGGCCCTCAAGGCCAAGGGCGTCAAGTTCGAGGTCCGCAAGGTTCCTTCGGATTCCTCTGAGGATCTCGACGCCATGTTGAAGAAAGCTAAGGCCGAACTGGCCGCTCAAGCATAGTAAAGGAGGGTCCGATACATGTCTGCAATCACTATTCTGCTTGTTGCGATTGTCGCGTTGCTTGCCGGTATGGAAGGCATTCTGGATGAGTTCCAGTTCCATCAGCCGCTCGTGGCATGCACGCTTATCGGTCTCGTAACCGGTCACCTTCAGGAGGGCATCCTCCTGGGCGGTTCGCTCCAGATGATGGCCCTTGGCTGGGCTAACGTCGGCGCCGCCGTCGCGCCTGACGCCGCTCTGGCCTCGGTCGCTTCTTCGATCATCATGGTGCTCGCCCTCAACGGTGGCGCCACTGATTCGGCCAAGGCCGTTACCGCCGCCATCGCCGTCGCCGTCCCGCTGTCGGTCGCTGGTCTGTTCCTGACCATGATCTGCCGTACCCTGGCCACCGCTATCGCTCACGCCATGGACGGTTGCGCCGAGAAGGGCGACTTCTCCGGCATCGAGCGCTGGCAGTACGCTGCCATCCTCATGCAGGGCCTTCGTATCGCCATCCCGGCAGTACTTCTGTGCATCATCCCGGCCGAGGCTGTTACCAACGCGCTTAACGCTATGCCCGACTGGCTGTCCGGCGGCATGGCTGTCGGCGGCGGCATGGTCGCTTCCGTCGGTTACGCCATGGTCATCAACATGATGGCCACCAAGGAGACCTGGCCGTTCTTCATCCTCGGCTTTGTCCTTGCTGCCATCCCTCAGCTCACGCTGATTGCCCTTGGCCTCATCGGCATCTCCCTTGCCCTCATCTACCTTGGCCTTAAGGATCTGGCCAAGCAGGGTGGCGGCATGGGCGGTGGCTCCGGTGACCCGCTCGGCGACATTCTGAACGATTACGAGTAGGAGGGGAGTGATACATATGGCAGAGAACAAGATTCAGCTCACCAAGGCTGACCGCAAGAAGGTTTGCTTCCGTCATCAGTTCCTTCAGGGCTCGTGGAACTACGAGCGTATGCAGAACGGCGGCTGGTGCTTCGCAATGATCCCTGCGATCAAGAAGCTCTACACCAACAAGGATGACCAGATTGCCGCTCTTAAGCGCCACCTGGAGTTCTATAACACCCACCCCTATGTTTCCGCCCCCGTCATTGGCGTTACCCTCGCTCTCGAGGAGGAGCGCGCCAACGGTGCCCCGATTGACGACGTCGCCATTCAGGGCGTCAAGGTCGGTATGATGGGCCCGCTCGCCGGCGTCGGCGACCCCGCCTTCTGGTTCACCCTTCGCCCGATTCTGGGCGCTCTGGGCGCTTCCCTGGCCCTGTCCGGCAGCATCGCCGGTCCGCTGCTGTTCTTCTTCGCGTGGAACATCATCCGTTACGCCTTCCTGTGGTACACGCAGGAGTTTGGCTACAAGGTCGGCTCCTCCATCGCCAAGGACCTCTCCGGCGGTCTGATGGGCAAGGTCACCGAGGGTGCTTCCATCCTGGGTATGTTCATCATCGGCGCCCTGGTCGAGCGCTGGGTGTCCATCTCCTTCACCCCGGTCGTCTCTAAGGTCACGCAGTCTGCTGGCGCCTTTATCGACTGGGCTAACCTGCCCTCCGGTTCTGAGGGTGTCAAGGAAGCACTGACGATGTATAACTCCATCGGTGCTAACGCCCTTGATCAGGTGAAGGTCACCACGCTTCAGGCCAACCTCGATCAGCTCATCCCCGGCCTTGCCGCCGTGTGCCTGACCCTGCTGGTCTGCAAGCTCCTCAAGAAGAAGGTCAGCCCGATCGTCATCATCTTGGCTCTCTTCGCCATCGGCATCATCGGTCGCGTCTGCGGCTTCATGTAAGCACGTTTCGGCTTAAGACCGAGAATTGCTAGGCAAGGGCTTTTGAGCCATTGAAACGGACCGCACCCGGTGGGTACACTGGATGCGGTCCGATTGTTTTATTTGGAGGGTGAGGCGCGCATGGCGCAATCTCAGAACAGCACGGTCGATCTGGCAACGCCGGCAACCTGCCTGATGGGGCTTACCAGCCACGGTAACGTGATGGTGGGCAATAAGGCGTTCGAGTATTACAACGAGCGCAATCCCGAGGATTATATTCAGATCCCGTGGGACGAGGTCGACTATATTGCCGCCGAGGTTTTGCGCGGCACCAAGAAGATCACGCGTTTTGCCATTTTCACCAAGGACAACGGTCACTTTACGTTTTCGACGCGCGACGACAAAGAGACGCTTCGTGCGGTCCGCAAGTACGTCGACGAGGATAAGCTCGTGCGTTCGCCCGACTTTATCGATGTGACGGCCAAGGGCGCCAAGAGCATCCCCTCCGTTATCAAAAACCTCTTCCACAAAGGCAACTAGTCGTTGGGTAGTCGTCTGCGACGCTCTTAAACGACCAGTCATTAAAGAACGTCGCAGACGACTATCTCGAAGAGCGGCTATGCGCTGCATGGTAGTGGCGCAAATCTGCTACACTAATACAACATGCCTCCGTAGCTCAGGGGATAGAGCACCGCTCTCCTAAAGCGGGTGTCGTGCGTTCGAATCGCACCGGGGGCACCAGAAGAAATTACAGGTCAGACGGTATAAATCGTCTGACCTGCTTCTGTATAGATAGGGCTAAATAGACGATAGAGGGGTGAAAAAGGGGTGAAAGAAAGTTCTATGATGAAAACAGCTCGCCTACATATTTCACTCCGATATTTCACCCAAATATCCGGTTTCCAACCCTTCCCACAGCCTACGGGCTTATAAGAAGCCCTTCGGCCATGGAAAGCGTTGAAAACCTAGGGTGACGTTGCTGTGAGATGGGCGAGTTTCCAACAGCCCCCGGCGTCTTCGGGTTTCGCCTGGGACCCTGCGACACCGTGGACCGTTGAAAACTCGCCCTTCCGCTTGGAAGAGGGCTTTTACCCCTTAAAATTGTCCGAAAGTGACAACGACGCAGGAGGTCCGGTATGCCTGCCAGCAAGAAAGAGGCAAAGGAGTTCGTCAAACGGTGGAAGAAGCGCCTCGGTGCCATCCCCGCAGGCTCCAACAACGAGCAGCAGGATACGCAGAAGTTCTGGGTCGACCTGCTCATCAACGTCCTGGGCATCCCGTCCAACACCATAGACAGCTTCGTTGACTTCGAGCGGAAGGTGAGAGGCCGTCGCATCGACGTGTTCGTCTCCGACCACAACTTCCTGTGCGAGCAGAAGTCGTGGGGCATCGACCTCGACAAGCCCGAACCCAGGAACGGCGGCATGGAGACGCCGCTTCAGCAGGCCATGTGGTACGCGCGGCACCTGCCGTACTCTGAGCGCCCCCGCTGGGTGATGACGTGCAACTTCGGGACCTTCCGTCTCTACGACCTCGACAACGAGAGACCCGAGGACACCGTGCAGGAGTTCTCCCTCGAAGAGCTCCCGGACAGTCTGTATCTTCTGTCCTTCCTGACCTCCAACGAGACGAGCCGCCTGCACAAAGAGCAGCAGCTCTCCATCGAGGCCGGGGCCTACGTCTCTAGGCTCTACGATGCCCTCGCCAAGCAGTACCACCACATCGAGGAGAAGGACGAGCGCGCGCAGGAGGAGCAGCGCTCCCTCAACGTGCTCATCACCCGTATCATTTTTCTGCTCTACGCCGAGGACGCCGACCTCCTGCAATCGCACCAGGCGTTCGGTAGGTACTGCGAGGGTGACCCTGCCAAGCTCCGCCGCAAGCTGGTGGACCTGTTCGAGGCGATCGACACGCCCCTGGACAAGCGGGACGAGTACATGGACGAGGACCTCGCGGCCTTCCCCTACGTGAACGGCGGTCTGTTCGCCGACTCCTCCATCATCGTCCCGCAGATGACCCCGGAGATCCTCGAAGCCATCACCGACGCGTCCCAGGACTTCGACTGGCGCGAGATCTCGGGCGTCATCTTCGGCGGCGTGTTCGAGGGCACGCTGAACCCCGAGACGCGCCATGCCGGGGGCATGCACTACACGAGCGTCGAGAATATCGAGCGCTGCCTCAGGCCGCTCTTCCTCGACGAGCTGTGGGATGAGCTGCACGAGGCCGAGGGCGAGAGGACGGCTGCCAAGCGCAAGCAGGCCCTGGCGAGGCTGCACGACAAGGTGGCCTCCATCACCATCGGCGACCCGGCATGCGGCTCGGGCAACTTCCTTACCGAGGCGTACCGGCAGCTGCGCACCATCGAGAACCGAATCATCGAGGACGAGCTCAGCGAGGAGACCGGCAACGCGGGGCAGACGTCCCTCGTCATTGCGCAGGATAGCCCCGTCCGCGTTTCTCTCGATCAACTGTACGGCATCGAGATTAACGACTTCGCCGTCTCGGTCGCCAAGACCGCCCTTTGGATCACCGAGGAGCAGATGCTCCGAAAGACGCAGGAGATATACGTCGGTTATGACTTCGACTTCCTGCCGCTCAGGAGCCTCAGCAACCTTCATGAGGGCAACGCCCTCAAGACCGATTGGTCCGAGGTGTTCCCCGATGACCTTACTTATCTTGTGGGCAACCCGCCGTTCCTGGGTGCTCGCAACCAATCCAAGGAGCAGAAGGCAGAGCTCCTTGAGGTCTTCGATGGAGCGAAGAACGCGGGCAACATCGACTACTGCGGGGCCTGGTACATGAAGGCCGCGAGGTTCACGCAGGGAAAGCGCACGCGCTGCGCCCTGGTCTCTACCAACTCGATATGTCAGGGCGAGCAGGTCGCCAACCTCTGGAAACCCCTGCATGACATGGGCATCCATATCGATTTCGCACACAACACCTTCCGCTGGGACAACGAGGCGGCGGACAAGGCACACGTGTTCTGCGTCATCGTCGGGTTCTCCCGCGAAGCGGGGAACAAGACGCTCTTCTATCATGCGACGCCCGATTCCGACGAAGACCGGATTGCCGTTCCTCGGCTCAACGCCTATCTGAAGAACGCGCCCGACGCTTTCATCTGGAACAGAAGCAAGCCTTTGTCGGACGTGCCCGCTATCGGTATCGGCTCTCAACCGATTGATGGCGGCAACTATCTGTTCACACCGGAGGAGAAGGCGGCGTTCCTTTCGAAAGAGCCCGCGGCTGAGAAGTACTTTCATAAATGGCTTGGATCGCAGGAGTTCATACGGGGTATTGAGAGATGGTGCCTGTGGTTGGGGGAGGCTTCGTGGGCCGATCTCAAGGGCCTTCCTTGTTGTAGGGAGAGAATCGAGAACGTTAGAAACTATCGCCTGAGTAGCTCGAGGAAGCAGACCTTGAAAGCAGCCGAGAGGCCGAACCATTTCGGTACCGAAATCATTCCTAATTCGACTGCCATCATTGTCCCCAAAGTCTCGTCAGAGCGTAGAAGGTATATCCCTATGGGGTTTGTCGGGTCTGAGACGTTGTGCAGTGACTTGGTGTTTCTAATACCCAATGCGACGCTCTATCACTTTGGCGTCCTTCAGTCACAGCTCCACAACGCATGGATGCGCACGGTCGCGGGGCGGCTCAAATCCGATTACCGCTATTCCGGCGGAATCGTCTACAACAACTTCGTATGGCCCGAGCCCAGTGAAGAGCAAAGGAACGAGGTTGAACGCTGCGCCCAAGCCGTGCTCGACGCCCGGGATGCCCAAGAAGGTGCGACGCTCGCGGATATGTACGATCCCAAGAACGAGACGTTCTTCCCCGAGCTGATGACAGCGCACAAGGCGCTCGACGCCGCCGTCGAAGCCGCCTATGGCGTCGACTTCGGTGGGGACGAGGAGAAGATAGTCGCCCATCTTTTCAACCTGTACGCCAAGAAGGCCGGTGAACTATAGTGCCAAACTCCATCTATAACCCCATATCGCTGGCGGTTGGTAACATCCTGAAGGATGTTCAGACGGGCAAGATCGGCCTGCCCGACCTGCAACGACCCTTCGTGTGGGGAAACGAAAAGGTCCGTGATCTGCTTGATTCCATGCTCCGCGGATACCCTATCGGCTATGTGATGTTGTGGGACTCTCCGAGCGATGATGCGGGCAAGAGGTCTGCCATAGGCTCGAACCAAAAGGTGTATACCGTCCCCAAGTCCCTTGTCATCGACGGACAGCAGAGGCTCACTGCCCTCTTGAGCTCTCTGTACGGCGTACCCGTGCGAGACAAGAACTTCAGGGAGCGAACGGTGAAGGTCGCCTACGACCCCATCGCACGCTCATTCAAGAATGCCGACGCCTCGACCGAGAAGGATTCGCGCTATGTGCCGGACGTATCCGAGGCCTTCGCGGCGAACCACGACAACAAGCTGAGCGCCTATCGCAGGGCGTTCATCAAGCGCCTTAACGAGGCGAATGCCAAAAAGGGAGAACCCGAACTCGACGATGACGGCGAGGATGCCGTCGAGAGCGGGCTCAACGCATTACTCGGGCTTGAGCGTTATCTTCTGCCGACGCTGGAGATTTCCGAATCGGCTGACGAGGAGACCGTATCGGACATCTTTGTGCGTGTGAACTCGCAAGGGCAGGCGCTTAAGCAGGATGACTTCATCATGACCCTGCTTTCGGTCTACGAACCTGCCATGAGGGAGCGTATAGAGGAGTTCTGCGCCATGAGCCATGCGCCCGCAAAGGGCACCTCGTACAACCCGCTCATGACCGTCTCGCCGACGCATATCATTCGCGCCACGGTGGGCGTGGGGTTCAAGAGGGGTCGCCTGCGTTATGCCTACCAGATTCTTCGCGGGCGAGATCTCAAGACAAAGGAAACGACGCTCGAGACGCGAGCCGAGAACTTTGCCACGTTCGGTCGCGCCCTCGATCTCGTGCTTGACTTGAACAACTGGCATGCCTTCATCAACACGCTGGCGGAGGCGGGCTACGTCTGCTCCGACCAGGTGGGGTCGGGCAACGCGCTCATGTTCTGCTATGCGTTCTACCTTATCGGGCGCTATGAGTTCGACATGGAGCCGCTGGCTGTGCGCAGGCTCGTGCGACGCTGGTATTTCGCCGCAGCCATAACGGGGCTCTATGTGGGGTCCTTCGAATCCGAGTTCGAGCAGCAGCTTAACGACGTCTCGCGCCTTGATACTGCCGACGAGTTCCAGGCGTACTTCGACCGTAGGCTTGCCGCCATCATGACGGACGATTATTTCTCCATTTCGCTGCCCAGCTCCCTCGATGCAAACGAGGCGACGGGTCCGACCTGGTGGGGCTTCGTCGCGGCTCAGGTTGTGCTCGGTGCCAAGGCACTGTTCAGCACGGCCCCGCTGTCCCAGCTCCTGCTCATGGGCTCGTCGGGCTCGAAGAAGGCGCTGGACAAGCACCACCTGTTCCCGGACAACTACCTGAAGTCCAGGGGCTACCTCTCGCAGCGTAGCAACAGGGGCAACTTCACCCTCGTGGACTACCAGAACAACATCTACATCTCGGACGACGCCCCGAGCGAGTACGTCAGGAAGTACCGCGACTCGCTGGGGGAGGACGAGTACCGCCGCAACTGCGAGGAGCATGCCCTGCCCATAGGGTTCGAGGACCTCGATTACGAGGAGTTCCTCGGCAGGCGCAGACGTCTCATGGGCGAGCTGGTGAAGAGGGCGTACGAGCAGTTGTAGGCTCGCGCCATGGACCCGCCCCTGAGGGTCGAGGCGTAGCAATCGGCCTTGCGGCCGATGGGTCCCGCTCATGGGCGGGTCCCCCGCGACGCGAGGCGTCGCTCTCGCTGCGGCTCCCTGCAACGCTCCCCATGGGTCGCGTTTCGTCCGCCTCCGCTCACGCCGGCCCCGCCCGCCGAACGGCTGCGCTCGATGGCTTCCGGAAGTCGCCATCGCTCCGCCGTGGTCGCCGGGCGGGGCCTCTCGCGCCGGGTCGCCGAGCGCCGTCGTACGACGCTCCCCAGGGTCGTGTCTCCTCGGCGTCGGCTCAGCCGGCGCTCACCCGCCCGGGCTCGCGTTGCCCCTGGCAAGTGGCTCGCTCCGTGCGGGCAAGATATGGATTCCGTTGCACGGAATCATCTTGCCGCCTGCGGCGGGGGCGAACCGCTCCGAAGTCGCTCTCGCCAAAAGGGGCCGGGACGCCTGTTGCGTCCCGGCCCAAATGCTCAGTCCCCTCGCCCGTTCTGGTTCTCGAGCGCCTTGCGCTCAAGCTCCCAGAACGCCCTCATCGCCGTCGCTATCCCGCGCAGCGTGAAGCGGACGGCGATGCCGGTCGAGCGGTCGACGGCAAAGCCGAGCCTTCCGCCGTTGACCTTCCTCATGCCCCCGAGAGACTCCGAGGGGAAGCGGTACTGGAGGCCCCCGCCCTTCGACCTGGCGAGCTCGATGCCGTCCCGCCTGAGCCGCCGCTCAAGCTCGCCCATCCGGTCGGGGCAGTCGCGCATGCGCCCGACCTCCTCGATCCGGCGGGCGACCGCGACGCGGATGCGGGCGTTCTCCGAGCGCTCGGCCTGCCCCTTTCGGGCCATGTCGCGCTCTTCCGTGCCGGGTTGCCTCGCGTGGACGCGCGAGTTGGCCTTGCCGCGCTCAAGCTGCCTGAGGCCGTACCTCTCGTCCAGGGTACGGACGGTCTTCACGCGTGATGCTGCCGCCTTTCGGGCGGGGCCCTCGTCGAGCCTTCGGCCGGTTTCCAGATCACTGCGGTTGATGCCGAGGTGCACGGCGTAGCGGTCGGTGGCGTCCGCGCGGCAGCGCTCGCGGTGCAGCACCATCACGACCTCCTGGTTGGGGTAGCGCTCGGCCACGTACTCCCTCGCATAGCGCATGCACAGCTCCGGCGTCATCTTCCCGCCGTTGAGGTCGCACTCGTCTGGGAGGAACCCGAGTATCTGGTGCTGCATGTAGGTGCACTTGGCACCGGCCTTGCCGGGCCTGTCGTGACCCATGGCCGCCCTCGTGTCCGCCATCTCCTGAAACCAGCGGTCATCGTCGATGATGTTCTGCGTGCCGTGGGCGAGCGCCTTGTCGCGGTCCCAGGAGAGGTAGTCCCTGAGTCTCGCGAGGTGCCTCTCGCTGCAGACGCTCGTCTGCTTTATCGCCGTCATGGTCGCCTCCCTAGTCGAGCGAGAGCCCGCTGAATTTGCCGCCCGGCTTGCTCCCGTTCTTCTTCTCCGGCTCGGGCCACTTTGGGCACCAGGTCGAGGCCTCCTCGCGCATCTTCCCAGCAGCTGACTCGTCGAGGCGGCGCTGGTAGGCGCGACGGTTCTCCGCCTCGTGCTCGGGGGTCCCGAGGTCGAAGTGCTCCCTTGTGGGCGTGTTGGTGCAGTCGGTGACGGGGGAGCGGAAGACGCCGGCTCGACATGCGGGCATACCGTTGTCCGCGTGCTTCACGACGATGATCCCGTCCCGGTCCGGGGCCATGCCGCGCCACTCCCAGGGGTGTATCACGTCGTCGGCGCTCTCGCTGTAGGACGTCGAGGAGGACGTGCCTGACGCGGCCCTGCCGTTGCTCGTGCCCTGCGTGTGGCGCGTGGTCTTGCCGATGAGCTCGGTGAAGTACCGGCGGTCCTCCTCCTCGGCGAGCTTCATCGCGACCTTGATGCCGCAGTTCGCGAGGATCTTCCTGCGGCCGTCTCTCTCGCCGTACTTGCTGAGTTGGGATACGTCCTGCGTCGCGCCGACCCAGAAAATGCCGTAGCTGCGTCCTAGGCTGAGGAGCGCGGGCAGGCACTCGACGCGGGGGAGGTTGCCCCACTCGTCGCCGAGTATCTGCACGGGGCGGGGGAGTTTTCCGCCGTTCACGTCCGCGACCGCCTGGACCGAAGCCCAGAGCTGCGAGAGGAATATCGCCGCTATGCAGTTGTAGGGGGAGCCCTCGTCGAGCACGTGGAGGAAGACGGCACTCTTCTCCGTGAGCACCGTTCGCGGGTCGATGTCGGAGCCAGAGGTCATCCATGCGACCGGCGCGGACGAGAACGGGCGGAGTGCCACCTTGAGCGTCGAGAGGATGCTCCTGAGCTCGTTGCCGCCCGAGGAGACGAACTGCGACGCCCTGCCCTTGGCGGGGTGGCCGCTCGGCAGGGAGCGGAAGACGGCCTTCAGGGGCTCGGCCGGGTCGTCGCCCTCGGCCTCGGTGCCACGGTCCAAGACCTCACAGACGGTCGCGAGGTGCCTCGATCCCTCGGGACACTCGTCAGACATGGAGACCAGCAGGACCAGGGCCGAGAGCAGGCCCCTGGCCGATGCCGTCCAGTGCGAACCCTTGCCCTTCTCGTCATCCTGCACCACGAGCTCCGCGATGGCGTCCGCCGCCTGCTCGGCCTCCTGGTCGCGCCCCTCGGCATGGAGGTCGAGAACCTGCTTGAGTGGGTTGAACCTCTGGCCGCGATAGGGGTGCTGCGTATCGAGCAGGAGGACGCGGTAGCCACGACGGGCAAGCTCATCGCCCGTGAGCTCTATGAGCTCGTTCTTCACGTCTGAGACGATTAGGGTCGCGGGCTCGGATCCGTTGGAAGCGCCGCCGTAGCTGAGCAGGTCGATTGAGGGGAGATAGAGGAAGCGACTCTTACCTGACCCGGTGGCCCCTGACACGAAGGCCATCTTCTTGGGCTCGTAGAGATAGCAGGGTTTGCCGTGATACTTGGTGAACCCATAGACGAACCCACGTGACGAGGGATTCGTCGAGCCGTCCCAGGTCATGGACCCTTTTATGACCTCGCGACCCGTCTTGACGTGGGCGTCGCCGAGCACGCCGCCGTCCTCGGCCCTCGCGTTGAGGGTGGTCGAGTAGGCGATGAGAGCGCAGATGCAAAAGGCGAGGAGGAAGGTCAGCAGGGTTCCGAGCGGGCAAGCAGTGAACGCACCAGTGAGCCACCAGCCGAGGACGGTATCCACGCCGAACGACGACGGAATCGCAGCCGCGCCTAACGGTGTCCCGGCGACGAAATCGTCGACGGGGACGGCGAGGACGGGGCATGCGAGGATCGCTAGGAGAAGAGATGATATGAGCGCTGTGGGCATCTTGGTTTTCATGATCATTCTCGATTCTTGGAGATGAGGTTCGATAGCTGCGAGGCCGTGCTCGATACCAGACGGACGGCCTCCGCGAGCTGTTGGGCCGTCTGCGTATCCACGCCATAGGCGTTTGCGGTGAAAACGGCCTGGTTGAGGTTTCCGCCCTGCTTCTTCATCTGATGAAGAAGCTGCCGCAGCGTCGCCTCGTCGGCGATCCTGACGGGCTTCTCACCGATGAGGAGGGCGGCTTCGCGCATGAACGTCGATGGGGCCATACCAAAAGAGGAGGAGCGCACCGTGATGGCGGCACGCTCCTCCTCGGTCATGCGGACGTTTATATGCGCGGTCTTGGCTTTGCCACGCATGGGCTAGCCCCTGTCGTGGAAGGTGGCGCGCGCACCGTCGAAGTCGAGTCGGGACTCGCCCAGCGTGCCGTAGCGGTTCTTGAGGGCGACGAGCTTGAGGGGCGTGCCGGTTGCGGGAGACTCGTAGGGCCACTCGGGCTTGTCATTGTCATCGGCGAGGTAGAGCACCGAGTCAAAGCCGTACTCGACAGCGGAGGAACCACCGAACATGGCGAGGTTGGGCCTGGCCGACTTCCCGGAATCGTAGGACTTGCGAGTGGTCGAGCTCAGTGCGATGACGGGAGAGCCATAGAGGTTCGAGATTTCGCGGAGGCCCTCCACGCATGCTGTGATAGCCAATCGCTCGTCGATGAACTGCTGGTCCGCCGTGACGCCGCAGGCGAGGAGCTGGAGGTAGTCAATGAAGACGATGGGGACCTCGCCGCGCTCGCGCGTTACCAGCCCGACGAGGTTGGAGAGCTCCACGGTGTTGAGCGGGCCGGTGATGCAGAGATTGGGGGCGATCTGGGTGCGATATTTGTCGAGTGCAGCCTCGAAAGTCGTGTGCTTAGGGTGATTCTGGGTCGCGCAGCTGGAGACCTCGGACAACGCGACTTTGCCGTCGCTGAGACGCGCCAGACTCTTCTCGATCAGCTTGTGCGCGGGAAGCTCGGCGGAAACGTAGATTACCGGGTGCCCGTCTGCCGCGAGCTTGTCGGCCTCCTGGAGTGCCAGTGTCGTCTTGCCCTTGCCCGGGGCGGTCCCGATTGCGTAGTTGAGCCCGGGGTAGACACCGCCGAGGATGCTGTTGAGTGCGTCGAGCCCGAAGGAGGCGATGGGCTTGTCTTCCTGAAGGGCGTGGACGTGCTCGTCGAGCACATCAAGCTCGAAGACGAGGGGATTGACGTTCGGGCGCTGCATTACTCGCTCGCCCCCTCTGCTAGCTTGTGGAAGTAGTCGAACAGGTCCTCTTCCATGACGAAGTACTGGTTGGCGATGCTAAAGCAGTGGTGGGTGGACTTCATGAGCTTGATGGCGCTGGATTGTCCGATGCCGGTGAGGATCTGAACGTCCAGGCGGCTCATGATGCGCTTGGTGCCGACATGGCGCAGGTTGATGCCTGCGGAGATGGCGTCGGTCTTGGGGTCATCTGCAAGATGCATGATAAACTCCTTGTTTGGGGCGCTCGGCTCCTCTTCGAGGTTTGGCGACTAAGAGAGGGGAGTCGGGTGCCGTTTTCTATTGCCAGTCGGAGCAGACCGTCTCCAGAAGGTCGCTCCATTTGCGGCGCAGCTCCGGGGTGTCCGGTGGTACGTGCTTGTTGCCGCACTTGTTAGCCGAGATGGTGACGCTCTCTTCAAGCGCGGAAAAAGCATCGGCGAGATAGGCGCATGTTGCGTTCAGGCATCCAATCTCGTCGAAGTACTCAACTGCGAAGCGAACGAGGGCTGCTACGGGCGCTCGATTGAACTCCGTCGAGCACTCGTCCATCAGCGAGCGTCCGTACTTGACTGCACGGGACGTCTCGTAGTCGAGAAGGGGATTCGAGGGGTCGCTCCGGGTCTCGTGTTCCATGTAGTCGAGAACAGACTCGAAGCAACGTCGAAGGTGCGGTATGTCCATTGCGCCGGTGTAGAGCGCAGTGCCGCAGCTCCTCTCGTGAATGAGCCTCGCTCCGAACTCGATTATGGGCTTATAGTCCGCTTCGGCGACGGTGCCGATTGCGCCAGTGACGTTCGAACGCAATACGTCCGACACACTCGTGAACAGGCTATCACCGCTGTAGACGTTGAGCATTCTGTCCCTCGCGAACGCGGACGCGGGAAGAACCTTCTCGAAGACGAGTCCGATGATGGTTTTCGATTCGTCAGTTGCCCGCAGGTAAGCCTCGTCCGAAACCATCTGTGCGAAGGGGGCCCTGAGATTCTCGGGAATGCGAATTCGCTTCTCAGCCTTCTTTGCCAACGCCACTTATACTCACCTCCTTCCATTCAACTTGCGAATAATGTATCACCGTTCAGTCGATATGGCCCATGCGAATGTCACTAATAGCCCACGATATGGAGGAATAGTGAAGTATCCAGTTGAAATAGCTAATTCTTAGATGAAAGCGATTCAAATACCTCAGCTGCGTTTCGGTCATTTGCCCTGATTGCATGGGTGTAGAAGTTTGCGGTTGTGCTTGCGGACGCATGGCCCATTCTCGCTTGAACGGTCTTTAAGTCGACGTTGCTCGCAACAAGGGCCGTTGCTGCCGTGTGCCTCAGGCCATGGGGAACGAGCCCTGAGTATCCGGTGCCTCGTGTGTGCAGTTTGCCGTTTCGCTTGAACTGGCTTGTCACGTTGGCGTACTCGCCATAGCCGTTGTCGACGCAGAAATCCCTGAACCAGCGTGAATAGTTGTGTCCATCGGGTCGGGTGATACTGACGTGAAGGTTGCCGTTTTCGTCCTTATGCGTGCTGAAGGCGTGAACGAGGGGGTCAGAGTTTCTCTGTCTTAGCCCGCGTTGCTCGAATAGACTGCGCTGCCGCATCTTCCAGTCGTTTAGATACGCGGCCAGCGAAGAGTCTATAGACAGGATTCGCCTGCTCATTTCCGATTTTGGTGCCCTGAGCGTTTTGTCATTGGTGTACTGGCGGATGATTCGGATCTCCATCGCCTCGGGGTCGTAGTCTTCCCAACAGAGCCCCAGGGCCTCGCCTTTCCTGAGTCCTAGGTGGAATATGAGCATGGTGCAGACGGTCATCGGCCCCATGGGTTCGGATAGCAGGCATTTGGTGAATCGGGGCAGTTCGTCGGGTGGGAGGAAGTTACGCACTCTAAGGTCTGGCTTTGGGAGTTTGATGCTGATGCATGGGTTGCGCCCGATTAGCTCATTCTCCAGTGCGTCCTGCATGACCTGTTTGAGCTTGACGTGGATACGACGAATCTCGGCCTCTGTGAATCTTCCGGTTGAGATCGCTTCAGCATACGCCCGTTTGATCTCGTCGGGCCTCAGTGCGCCGAGGGGCATGTCGCCGAACAGCTCGCGTATATGGCGCACGTCATATTCCTCTCTTTGGAAAGAAAGAGGGGAGCCGAAGGAGCTTTCTCGGAGCCGATGGAAATCCTCAGCGTATTCGGAAACAGTGGTCGGCATGTCGCTAGCCGGTTCATAAGTCTCCAGCTCCTTCCGGTAGGCATCGAGCGCATTCGCAACCTCACCGGGCCAGTTCTTCGGGTTTTTGCTCTTGCAATGGATGGTTCTCTTGGGTGTCTTTAGGTATCTGACTCGTTTCCCGTTCTTGCCGGATTCGGGGTCGCGACCGAGAGAGAAGTAGATGCGGAAGGAACCGGGTTTTCCCTTGATCGGTTCGGAAGTGCCTTTGGCTGTGGGTTTGATTCTGGTTTCCATGGGTCTCCAGGGGTGGTGCGTTGGGTTAGCCTCGGGGGCGGGGCTTTGAGGGCCTCGCCCCCGAGGCTAACCCAAAAATTTCACCCCTGCAAGTCAAAATGAAGGGGTAAAGGGGTGTAAAAAGGGTGAAATAGAAAACTAATCAAGAAGAGCAAAAACGGCAGAATAGCTAAATTAACTGCGGAAACAGAGATATTGATGAAAATGAAAAACCGCAGGTAGGGTAATAGCTCATGACCTCCTAAAGCGGGTGTCGACGGTCCGAATCCGCCCGGGGGCACCAGGGAATATGACGGCGTCGCGAGAGCGGCGCCGTTTCTGGTTTGTGGAAGCTGTCGGCGGATTCGGACCGTCGACACCCGCGTTACCAATTTCCCCGCGGGGGGAGTTTTCGAATCAGCACGGGGGCACCAGAGATTTGTCGAGCCCGGTACACCGCCACGGTGGCGGGCTCTTCTGATTCATGCCATGTCAAAAACGAAGCGCCCGCTTGCTGGGTGAGCAAGCGGGCGCCTGTGAGCGAATATGTTTGCGGCGAGAGCCGTAATGAGCGGTGGGGTGGCGACTAGTTGGTCGTACCGGAATCGTCGCCCGTGCCCGAGCCCGAACCCGAGCCAGAAAGTGCGACCGTCAGCGTAATCGTGCTGTCGGTGGACTGCTTGCCGGTGGGGGAGACTCCCGTAACGGTGGCATCCTCGTTACCGCTCACGGGATTGCCGTTCTGGTCACAGAAGCCAATGTTATAGAAACCGGCGTTGTTGAGCGCGGTAACGGCGGCGGAAATGCTCTTGCCGTACAGGTTGCCCGGAACACTGGCCTTGCCGGACTTCTTGGCAATGACGACGGTAATCGTGGCGCCGGGCTTCTGCTTGCCGCTGGGGTTCCAGCTGATCACGGTGCCCTCGGTAACCGAGTCGTTCTCCTGGTAGCTCACGTCGACGCCAAAGCCTGCCATATCGAGGGCGTTGCGCGCCTGGGCCTCGGTCATGTCGGTCAGGTCGGGGACGGACGTGGTATCCGGGCCGCCCGAGACCTTGTACGAGATGGTCGTGCCTTTCTCGACTTCCTTACCGGCTTCGGTGCCCTGCTCAAAGACCTGGCCCTCATCGGCCTCGTTGGCCTCCTCGGAGGCGTTGCCCTTCAGGCCAACGCTTGCCAGCGCGGCTTCTGCCTGGTCCTTGGTCAGGCCGACAAGCTTGGGGACCTCAACCTTCTCGGAGGGCTTGGGGCCCTTGGAGATTACCAGGTTCACCTTGGTGCCCTTGGCCTTCTTGGTGTTGCCGTTGGGTGTCTGCTCGGCGACCTTGCCCTCGTCGACATCGTCGTTGTAGCTTTGGTCGATGGTGCCGACCTCGAGGCCGGCTTCCTTGATCAGCTCGACGGCAGTCTGCTGGTCCTTGCCCAGCACATCGGGCACGGTGACCTGCTCGCCGTCAAAGAGTCCTGTGGCAAAGGCCACCACGATGCCGATGACGGCAACCGCTGCCACCACGGCGGCGATGATCTTGTTCTTGTTGGATTTGGGCTCTTCGACCTCGTAGGAGCCGGTGGAGCCCGAAACCGAGCTACGGGCGGTATTCTGGCCGCTCACGCCCGAGACGGGACGCACCATGGCGCGCGTCTGATCGGAAAGCTCGCGAGTCTTGGTGGCGCCCAGCTCACCGGGGGCACCGATGATGCGCGTGGGCTCCGAGACGTTGACAGCACGGCCCGACAGGTAGCTGTTGAGCACCTGACGCAGCTCGTCGGCGGTCTGGAAGCGGTTTGCCGGGTCCTTCTCCATGCACTTGAGGATGATGCGCTCAAGGTCGGCGTCGACACCGGAGTTGATCTGGCTCGGCGGAATAGGCAGCTCGTTGACCTGTTTGAGTGCGACCGAGATGGCGTCGTCACCGTCAAAGGGAACGCGGCCGGTGGCGCACTCATACATCACGACGCCCAGCGAGTAGATATCCGAGGTGGGGCCGAGGTCCTGACCGCGGGTCTGCTCGGGGCTGACGTAGTGGGCGGTTCCCAGCACGTTGTTGTCTTGCGTGAGGTGGCTGTTCTTGGCGCGCGCGATGCCAAAGTCCATTACCTTGATGTTGCCGTCGGGCAGCACCATGATGTTCTGCGGCTTAATGTCGCGGTGGATGATTTCGTGCTTGTGGGCGACCGAAAGTGCGGAGCTGATCTGCGAGCCGATCTGGGCGACCTTTTTGGGGTCGAGGGCGCCGTGGCTCTTGATGCCGCTCTTAAGGTCGGTGCCGCGCAGGTACTCCATGACGATGTAATAGGTGTCGCCGTCCTTGCCCCAATCGTAGACGCCCACGATATAGGGGGAGGAGAGACCGGCTGCTGCCTGGGCCTCCTGCTTAAAGCGTGCGGCGAAGGTTGCGTCGCCAGCATACTGCGGCAGCATGATCTTGACGGCAACCGTGCGGTCGAGGACCTGGTCCTGTGCACGGTAGACGGTCGCCATGCCGCCTGTTCCCACCTTATCCTTGAGGAGGTATCTTCCCCCGAGGACCCTCTGTTCCATTCCTGCTCCTAACATAATTATTCGCTCAACGATGTGTGTAGTACCTACGATGTGGCCGCTGGGGCCGTGTGGCGCGTTGCCGCTAGCTCTTCGGCCGCGGCGCGCCTCTGGTGTCCGATTCGATCATGGGCATCACGCTCCCTGTGCGGCAAGCGCCGCGGTCAGGACGATACCGGCGATCTTGGCGGCCTTGACGTCATGCTTGTCGAAATCCTCCAAGGCCACCGAGATGGCGACCGTGGGTGAATCGTAAGGTGCAAAGCCAACAAACATCGAGTTGACGTTGGTGCCGCCGGTCTCGGCCGAGCCGGTCTTGCCGGCGACTTTGACGCCGGGGATCTGGGCATCGGTGCCGGTGCCGGATTGGACGACGGCAAGCATGGCCTGCTTGACCTGGTCGGCCGTGGCGGAGCTGACGGCCTGACCCAGCGAGCGGGACTGCGTGGTCTTGACCACGGTTCCGTCCGGGGCGAGTACCTGGGCTACAAAGTACGGGTCCATGACCACGCCGCTGTTAGCGATGGCGGCGGCAATCACGGCGTTTTGCATGACGGTGGTCTGCGGGCCGGGCGTGTGGTCCATGCCGACAGGCTGGCCGGCACCGGCCCAGGCGGTCTCCCAATCGGTCATGAGCGACGGGTCGGCCATGATGGAGGCCGCGGAGGTCAGGTCCTGGCCGAGCTTTTGGCCGTAGCCAAAGGCGTTGGCAAACTGCACGAGCGTGTTTGCGCCAACTTCGTTTGCCACCTGGCCAAAGACGACGTTGGAGGACACGGCAAAGGCCTGCTGCAGGCTGATGGTGCCGTAGCTCTCGTTGGCATAGTTGGTGACCGGTGCGTTGCCGATGTCCATGGAGCCGGGCGCCTGGTAGGTGCTGGTAAGGCTGGCGGTACCGGTCTCGAGTGCCGCGGAAAGCGTAACGACCTTAAACGTTGAGCCCGGCGTGTACAGCGCGTCCATGGCGCGATTGTACATGGAGCCGTCCTCGCCGCCGCCCGTCTGCAGCAGGGCATCGATGTTGGTGTTGTCGTAGGTGGGCGAGCTGGCACATGCGAGCACCGCGCCGGTACGCGGGTCGATGACCACCACAGCGCCCTTAAAGCCCTTGAGCGCCTGCTCAGCAGCCGTCTGGATGCGCGAGTCGATGGTGAGCTTGGCGGTGTTGCCCGGCTGGGTCTGGCCCGCGAGCGACGCGATGGCGTTGTTCCAGCTGGAGTAGTCCTTAGAACCGGTGAGCGTGTCGTTCATGACGCTCTCGATGGCGGTGGTGCCATACTGCTGGCTCACGTAGCCAACCACGTGCGCTGCCAGGTTACCGTTGGGGTAGGAGCGTACGTAGGTGCCGTCCTCCTGTTGCAGCGACTCGGCCAGCGTCACGCCGTCGGACGTGATGATGGAACCGCGCTGGATGTACTTGGAGCGGGCGATGGTGTGGTTGTTGGTCGGCATGTCTTGATAGTCCTTGGCCTTGATGACCTGGACATAGGTGAGGTTGCCGATAAGGATGGCGAACAGCGCCGTAAAGGCGAGCACCGCGCGGGTTAGACGGTTGGCGAGCGCCACGCGGCCGAGCACACCGGATTCAGGTGTGTCGAGCAGGCGACGGCGCATGCGCGAGCCGACGGAATGGCTGCCGCTGCCGTAGGAAGACGAGGTGGCAAAGCGCGTGCCCGTCGGGGCGGCGGCAGATGCGACCTGATCATCGGTGATGGCGGCCATGGTGCCGGTGCCGGTAAGTTCTGCCTCGCGTCCGGTCGCCTCGTCACCGGCGCGCAGCAGGAGCGCGACGATGATAAAGCTCGCCAGCAGCGAGGAGCCGCCCTGGCTCATAAAGGGCAGGGTGACGCCGGTCAGCGGGATCAGGCGGGTTACGCCGCCAACGATCAAGAAGGCCTGGAAGCTGATGGCGGCCGTAAGGCCCGTGGCACTAAAGGCGGCGAGGTCGGATTTAGCGCGGGCAGCCGTGGTGAGGCCACGCACGGCAAAGAGCATAAACAGGATGAGCACGGCGCCGCCGCCCAAAAGGCCCATCTCCTCGCCGATAGCCGAGAAGATAAAGTCGGACTCGACGACAGGGATGTTGTTGGCCATGCCGTTGCCGATGCCAACACCGACCAGACCGCCATCGGCAAGCGAGAAGAGCGACTGGACGATCTGGTAGCCCTGGCCCTGGGCGTCCTTAAACGGATCGACCCAAACCTGGAAACGCACCTGAACGTGCGATAGGAACTTGTAGGCGCCCACGGCTCCGACAGCTAAGAGCGCAAGGCCGATAACGACATACGAAAAGCGCCCCGTGGCAACGTAGAGCATCAGCAAGAAGATAGTGTAGAACAGCACGGCCGAACCCAAGTCGCGTTCGAAGACGACGACGAGCAGGCACACGCCCCACACGGCAAACAGCGGCAGCAGCAGTCGCAGGCGAGGGATCTTAAAGCCCAGGATCTTGCGGTTGGAGATGGAGAGCAGCTCGCGGTTCTCGGCCAGGTACCCGGCCAGGAACAGCACGATAAAGACCTTGGCGAACTCGCCAGGCTGGATGGTAAAGCCCGCGATGCGAATCCACAGCTTGGAGCCCGAGATCGTGGTGCCGATAAAGATGGGCAGCATCAGCAGGATGATGCCGATAATGCCAAAGGTGTACTTGTAGCGCATGACCACGTCGAGGTTTTTGACCAGTGCGAGCGTTCCCACCATCAGGGCCACCGAGACAAACAGGATGATGAGCTGTGAGATCGCGAGAGCGGGTGCGAGACGCGTCACGAACGTGATACCGATGCCCGAAAGCACAAAGACAATGGGCAGGATGGCGGGGTCGGCACCGGGCGCCAAGATGCGCACGGCAATGTGGGCCGCGGCAAAGGCGGCAAAGAGGCCGATCGGTACGGCGAGCGTCTCAAAGGAGATGGCAGCGCCCGCGGTGAGCACGTACATCGCATACAGCAGGATGACGGGGAACGCCGAGGCGATGAGCAAGAGCAGCTCGGTGTTGCGGCGACTCATAAGCGGCACTCCCTTTCTAATTCTTATCGGAGGCTTCGGCCTCGGCGGACTGTTCGGCGGTTTTCTCGGAATCTGATTCGGAGGTCGATCCCTGATTGGTGTTGTCGCGAATCGTTTGCGCGTCGATCACCTGGCGGGTCTGCTCCTCGTCGATCTGGTGGCGGTACTTGGATATCGTGTCCTGCGCATCATCGACACTTGTTTGCGGAATGCCCGCCTTGAGGCGGTTTTGCGTGTCTTCGGGCAGGTCGGATAGCTTGATGCTGGTTTCGCTTTCGAGCCAGTGGAGCTTGAGTCCGAGCGGCTTGCCGGGCAGGCCGCGCCAGACGGCGACATTGCCCTGGTAGGTACCCAGGTAGTACGAGCCGGTGACACCCGTGTAGGCCCAGATGCCAGCTGCCAGCACAAAGACGAGGGCCAGGATGGCGGCGATAGTAATGTTGCGGCGACGCACGCGCTGCGCCTCGCGCATAACGCCATCGTCAACCAGGTCAACGACTACTACGGTCACGTTGTCGTGGCCGCCGGCGGCGATTGCCTCGTTGACCAGTTGCGATGCGCAGCGTTGCGGGTCGGGCACGCGTCGCATGACGGCTTCGATCTGCTCGTCCTCGATCATGGACGACAGGCCGTCGGAGCACACGAGCAGGCGGTCGCCGGTTTCGACGTTTATCTCGTACATATCGGGGCGCGTGTTGGGGTCGGACCCGAGCGCGCGCGTGATGACGGAGCGCTGCGGATGATGGCGCGCTTCCTCAGGGGTGAGCTGGCCGGCTTCGATCATGTCGGCCATAAGGCTG